>CAZMRP010000117.1:0-10266 GCA_964568275.1 uncultured Myxococcales bacterium | reverse complement strand
GTGCAAGGATCGCGGCGGGGTCTAGGTCCGGAGCCGCTCGCCGGGGCCCCGCGCCCGGCCGGTGCGAGATGCAGCACGACGCCCCCCGAACGCCCCCCGGCGGCCCGACCTGGGTCGCGTCCTTCGACCGGCGGTTCTTCGACGGCGCCGACCCGTTCACGCGGATCGGCGAAGGCGCCATCGGCGGCAAGGCGCAGGGTTTGGCGCTGATCCGCGAGCGGATCCTCTCCGGGCTCTCGCCGCAACCGTTCGACGGGATCGAGGTCGTCGTTCCGACGCTGTCGGTGATCGCCACCGACCGCTTCGACGCGTTCCTCGACCGCAACGCGCTGCGCGAGCTGGCCCTGTCCGACGAGCCCGACGACCGCAAGGCCCACGCCTTCCAGCGCGCGGAGCTGCCCGCCGAGCTGACCGGCGACCTGCGCGCCCTGGCGCTCCAGCTCCGCACCCCGCTCGCCGTCCGCTCCTCCTCCCTGCTCGAGGACGCGCTCGACCACCCCTTCGCCGGCGTCTACGCCACGAAGATGATCCCGAACAACCAGCCCGACGCCGACACGCGGTTCCGCCGCCTCTGCGAGGCGGTCAAGTTCGTCTGGGCCTCCACCTTCTTCCGCGAGGCGCTCGCCTACAGCCGGTCGGTGGGGGTCGACCCCGGGCGCGAGAAGATGGCCGTGATCCTCCAGGAGATCGTCGGCCGGCGCCGCGGCGAACGGTTCCATCCGGACCTCGCGGGCGTGGCCCGCTCCTACAACTACTACCCCACGGGCCACGCGAAGCCCGAGCACGGCGTGGTCAACCTGGCCTACGGGCTGGGCAAGACGATCGTCGACGGCGGCACCGCCTGGACCTACTCCCCCGCCTTCCCCAAGGCGCCGCCGCCCTACAACACCCTGCGGGCCCTGCTGCAGCAGACGCAGACCGAGTTCTGGACCGTCCACATGGGGCGGCCGCCCGCCTGGGATCCGACGCGCGAGACCGAGTACATGCGGCAGCTGTCCGTCACCGCGGCCGAGGACGACGACGCGCTGCGGTTCCTGGTGTCGACCTACGACGCAGGCGCGGACCGCCTCGTGCCCGGCATGGGCGTCGACGGCCCCCGGCTGCTCGACTTCGCCCGCATCCTCAAGTTCGACGAGGTGCCGCTCAATCCGCTGCTGCGCCGCCTGCTGCAGCTCGCCGAAGAAGCCGTCGGCGCGGCCGTCGAGCTGGAGTTCGCCCTGACGCTCGACCCCCGCGACGCCCTGCCCGCGCGCCTCGGCCTGCTCCAGGTGCGGCCGATGGCGGTCTCCGACGAGACCGTGGAGGTGACCGAGGCGGACCTCGAGCGGCCCGAGGCGGTGGTGGCGGCGAGCTTCGTGCTGGGCAACGGCGCGCGCGACGACCTCGCCGACGTGGTCTACCTCAAGCCCGGCCGCTTCTCCGCCGACGCCACGCCGGCCATCGCCGCCGAGCTCGAGCCGCTCAACCGCGCGCTGCTCGAGGCCGGCCGGCCGTTCCTGCTGATCGGCTTCGGCCGCTGGGGCTCCTCCGAGCCGTGGCTCGGCGTGCCCGTCAACTGGAGCCAGATCTCCGGGGCCCGCGCCATCGTCGAGGCGACCCTGCCGCAGATGAGCCCGGACCTCAGCCAGGGCTCGCACTTCTTCCACAACCTGATCGGCTGCCGCGTCCTGTACCTCTGCGTGCCGCACGAGGGCTCCGGCCGCGGCCGCATCGATTGGGACTGGCTCGACGGCCTCCCCGCCGTCGCCGAGACCGACCACGTCCGGCACGTCCGGACGCCGGTCCCGTTGCGCCTGCGCGTCGACGGACGCGGCGGGCGCGGGATGGTGCTGCGTGATGAGCGACCCGCCGACGACCGCTGACAAGGCCCTCGCCGCGCTGCAGGAGCGCGCCAAGGAGCTGACCTGCCTGCTCGCCGTCGAGGAGCTGCTGCGCGACCCGGACCGCCCGCTCGACGAGGTGTTTCGCGGGGTGCTGGAGGCGATCCCGCCGGGCTGGCAGCACCCCGAGCTGTGCCGGACGCGGATCACCTACGAGGGCCACGATTGGGAGTCGCCGGGCTTCGCCGAGTCTCCCTGGGGCCAGTGCGCCCGGATCCTGGTCCAGGAGCGCCCCGTCGGCTCGATCTGCGTGCACTACGTCGAGGAGCCTCCCGCTTCCGAGGACGGCCCGTTCCTGGCGGGCGAGGTCCGGCTGGTGTCGACGATCGCCGACCGGCTGGGCCACTACCTGCGCCAGCGCAGCCTGGAGCGGCTGCTGCTCGAGTTCAGCCGGGACGAGGCGCGGGTGGCGGACCGGCACCTGGCGGCCTGGCGCGGCGGCCTGGAACTGGTCCGTCAGACCGACCAGAACCTCTACGTCCGCCTGGCGCGCAAGATGGTCAACTTCCTCTGCTGGAGCGGCGTGCGCGAGGCCCAGGCGCTGGTCGAGCGGCACGCGGGCGGCGAGAACGGCGAAGTCGAGGGTCTGGACAACTACCCCCGCCGCAAGCTCAGCCTGGCCCCGGACTTCTACCGCGGCACCGAGCCGTTCGAACTGGCCTCGCGCTACCTGGGCGACGACGAGATCTTCTCGCGCATCCAGCGCTGGATGTTCGAGGACCGGGCCAAGTTCCTGGTCAAGGTGCTGGAGAGCCAGCAGTCGTCGCTGGGCGAGATCGCCGACGCCCTGCGCCGCTACGAGCAGATCGTTCCCGAGGACTCCAGCCTGTCCCGCGCGACCCTCGAGGCGATGAAGGCCTCGCTGATCAACCGCTTCCTCACCGAGCAGCTCGAGTTCATCAAGGTCGCCAAGCAGCACGTCGACGTCGGCGCGTTCCTCGACCTGCTCGACCGGATGATCTTCCCCGCCACCAGCCACGGCAAGCTCGGCGGCAAGAGCGCCGGCCTGTTCCTCGCCACCCAGATCCTCCGCCGCGCCGCCGCCGCGCTGCCCGGCGGCGCCGAGATCAAGACCCCGCGCTCCTGGTACATCGCCTCCGACGCCCTGCTGGCCTTCATGGAGTTCAACGACCTGGACGACGTGATCCAGCACAAGTACAAGGAGATCGACCAGGTGCGGCTCGAGTACCCGCACCTGATCCAGCTGTACAAGAACGCACGCTTCCCCCCCGAGCTCGCCCAGGGCCTCTCCGTGGCCCTCGACGACTTCGGCGACCGGCCGCTGATCGTCCGCAGCTCGAGCCTGCTCGAGGACCGCCTCGGCACCGCCTTCTCCGGCAAGTACAAGAGCCTGTTCCTCGCCAACCAGGGGACCAAGCAGCAGCGCCTCGAGGCGCTGCTCGACGCCGTCGCCGAGATCTACGCCTCGGTCTTCGGACCCGACCCGATCGAGTACCGGCGCGAACGCGGCCTGCTCGACTTCCAGGAGGAGATGGGCGTGCTGATCCAGGAGGTGGTCGGCACGCGCGTCGGCAAGTACTTCTTCCCCTCCTTCGCCGGCGTGGCCTTCAGCCGCAACGAGTTCCGCTGGTCGCCCCGCATCCGCCGCGAGGACGGCCTGATCCGCCTGGTCCCCGGCCTCGGCACCCGCGCCGTCGACCGCGTCAGCGACGACTTCCCCGTGCTGCTCGCCCCCGGCCAGCCGCGCCTGCGGGCCAACGCCTCCGTCGACGAGACCGTCCGCTACTCGCCGAAGAAGATCGACGTGATCAACCTCGAGACCAACGCCTTCGAGACCCTCGAGCTGCCCCAACTGCTCGCGGAGTGCGGCGCGGACTACCCCGGCCTGGCCCACGTGTTCTCCGTGGTGCGCGAGGACCGCCTGCACAAGCCCGTCGGCCTGCTGCTCGACCCGACGCAGGAGCTGCTCGCCGCCACCTTCGAGGGCCTGATCTCCGACTCGCCCTTCGTCTCCCGGCTGCACGCGATGCTCCAGCAACTCGAGCAGAGCCTCGGCACCCCGGTCGACGTCGAGTTCGCCTCGGACGGGCGGGACTTCTACCTGCTGCAGTGCCGGCCCCAGAGCCACGCCGGCGACTCGGTCGCCTCCCCGATCCCCAAGGACGTGCCTCGGGACCAGGTGCTGTTCACCGCGCGACGCTACGTCTCCAACGGGTTCGTCCCCGACATCACCCACGTGGTCTACGTCGACGGCCGCCGCTACGCCGAGCTGGAGGACCTGCAGGAGCTGGTGGCCGTGGGTCGGGCCGTCGGCAAGCTCAACAAGCTGCTGCCCAAGCGCCAGTTCGTGCTGATCGGTCCCGGTCGCTGGGGCAGCCGCGGCGACATCAAGCTCGGCGTCAGCGTCACCTACTCCGAGATCAACAACACCGCGGTGCTGGTCGAGGTCGCGCGCCGCAAGGGCAACTACGTCCCCGAGCTGTCCTTCGGCACGCACTTCTTCCAGGACCTGGTCGAGTCCTCGATCCGCTACCTGCCGCTGTACCCGGACGACGAGGGGATCCTGTTCAACGAGCGGTTCCTGCTCGGCGCCCCCAACGTGCTGGCCGAGGTGCTGCCCGAGCACGCGGCGCTGTCCGACGTGCTGCGCGTGATCGATGTGCCCGCCGCCACCGGCGGGAACGTCCTGCGCGTGCTGATGAACGCCGACCTCGACGAGGCGATCGCGCTGCTCACCGAGCCGGGCACGCGCGAGCCCGGTCGCGCGCCCACCGAGCTGGCGGTCCGCCGCAGCGAGGACGACCACTTGCGCTGGCGCTACCAGATGGCCGAGCGGATCGCCGCGGAGCTGGACCCGGTCCGCTTCGGCGTCGTCGCCCTCTACGTGTTCGGCAGCACCAAGAACGCCACCGCCGGCCCCGGCAGCGACATCGACCTGCTGATCCACGTCCGCGGCGGCGACGTCCGCCGCGAGGCCCTCGAGAACTGGCTCGACGGCTGGAGCCTTGCTCTCGCCGAGATGAACTACCGCCGCTGCGGCTACCGCACCGACGGACTGCTCGACGTGCACATCATCACCGACGAGGACATCGCCCGCCGCGACAGCTTCGCGATCAAGATCGGCGCGATCACCGACGCCGCCCGGCCCCTGCAGCTCGGCGGCCGCGTCGCCGCCCCGATCCCCTGACCCGCCTCACAGCAGCTCGCGCGTCGCCGCTCCGGGGTCGTCCGGGTCGAAGCGCACCAGCGCCAGCTCCGGTCCGTCGTGCGCCCCGCCCAGCGCCCAGGTGCGGCCCAGCTGCACGCGCCACGCCCCGGTCAGCCGCACCGCCTCGTGCACGTGGCCGTGCAGCGTGACCAGCGGCTGGCGGGCGTCGATCAGCCGGCGCAGCGCGATGCTGCCGACGTGCACGTCCAGCGGTACGTGGTCCACCCGGCGGCCGTCGAGCGCGGCGCGGTCGAGCGGCGTGTCGTAGGGCGGGGCGTGGCACAGCAGCACCGCCTGCGACAGGTCGTCCGCGCCGGTCAACGACTGCAGGTCGTCCCGGATCGTCGACCACTTCGCCTCCGACTCGGACACCGGCACCGTCCGCATCCCCTCCTCCGGCGACACCGCCCCGGGATCGACGTAGCGCGACACGTCGTAGCGCTCCCAGTCCTTCAGCCCGAAGGGCGTCGGGGGCGCGTAGGCGTAGCCGTAGACCGTGTGGCGGCCGAACGGGACGCGCCGGTCGTGCACGTACTCCCAGACCGGGTCGGCGTCCGCCGCCGCCGCCCGCACCGCCGCCTCCTCGACCCGCGGGTCGTCGTTGCCCAGGATCACGAACACCCGCGGCGCCTGCACGCCCAGCGCCGTCCGCAGCCGCCGCAGCTCGACCACCAGGAAGTCGTTGACGAAGTCGCGGTGCCCGGGCGCCATCGTCGCCAGCCCGAACCCGCCCGGCAGCAGGTCGCCGCCGAGGAACAGCGCCGCCGGCCGCTCGCGCTCCAGCGCCGCGAACAGCTTGCCGTAGCGCGTCGTGTCGCCGTGCAGGTCGGTGGCGAAGAAACAGGCCGGCATCCTCGTGCGCTCCCCGGGCGCCCCGTGCTCGTTGTACCTCAGGCCCGCTCCGGCGTCACCACCCCCAGCGGTTCCGCCGCGCGCGCCACCACACGGCGCGACTTCCAGCTCCCCCGCCGGAACCGCTCGAACAGGAACGCCGCCAGCACCGCCAGGTACAGCGTGGCCCCCAGCCAGGCCCCCTCGAGGCCCCAGCCGAGCTTCGAGCCGAAGAGCCAGATCGCGGGCAGGAACACCAGCCACGACAGGGCGATCGACACCGCCATCGGGTAGCGCGTGTCCCCCGCGCCCCGCAACGCCCCGCCGCACACGATGCCGATCGCGTCGAACACCTGGAACGCCGCCCCGAACAGGAAGATCCGCGCCCCCAGCTCCGCCACCGCGCCGTCCGCGCCGAGCCCCGCGGCCAGCGGGCCGCGCAGCAGCAGGAACAGCAGCCCCATCCCGCCCATGTAGCCCAGGCAGACGTACAACGTGGCCCGGGCGTAGCGCTCCGCCGCCGCCGGCCGCTCGGCCCCCAACTGCTGGCCGACCAGCGTCGACGCCGCCACCGACAACGCGATCCCGGGCAGGAACGAGACGTGCACGACCTGCATCACGATGTTGTGCGCCGCCCCCTCGACCCGCCCCAGCGTCGCCGCGTACACCGTGAACACCGTCCAGACCACCATCTCCAGCATCCAGGAGGCGCCCACCGGCACGCCGATCCGCGCGAAGTCCACCATCCGCCGCACCCGCGGCGCCACGTCGCGCCAGGTGCCGTACGTCCGCCGCCGCGCCGCCGACAGGAACGGCGCCAGGTACCCCGCCGCCCCCAGCACCGTCACCAGCGCGGTCGCCCACGCCACCCCCTCCAGTCCCAGGGCCGGCACCGGACCCCACCCGAACACGAACCACACGTTGAAGACGACGTTGGCGGCGAGTTGCCCCAGCGTGATCCACAGCGGCAGCCACATCTGTCCCAGACCGCGGTAGAAGCCGATGATCGAGAACGACAGGAAGGTGAACGCCGCGGCGCCCAGCCGGATCTCGACGTAGCGCGTCGCCAGCAGCGACACGTCCCCGGGCGTCCCGGACAGCAGCAGCAGCTCCCGCGCCAGCGGCCCCGCGAACGGCAGCACCACCGCGAACGGCAGCACCGGCCACAGCGCCTGCCAGACGTAGGCCCCGGTCCGCTCCGGCCGCCCCGCCCCCAGCTCCTGCGCCACGAAGGTCGACACCGCCGACAGCGTACCGGTGAACAGCGAGAGCAGCGTCCAGGACATCACCGCGCCGAGCCCCACCGCGGACTGCTCGGCGGTTCCGACCCAGCGCATGAACAGCACGTCGGTCAGGCCCATCAGCGACTGGGCCCCCATGCTCGCCACCACCGGCAGCGCGAGCCGGATCACCTCGCGCGCCGGTCGCTCCCCGGCGGCGACGGCGGGAGACGGCCCCCCGCCGGTGCTCCCGTGCGTCAACGGTCGCCGCCTCGCAGCCGGCGCAGCAGCCCCGCGGTGCCGATGCCGAGCGCGGCCGGAACGGCCCCCAGCGCCCACAGGCCGGTGACGGCCAGCTCCGAGGCCACCGTCGAATCGCGTCGCGGCCGGTGGGTTCCGCGCAGCCGGTCGAGCAGCATGTCCACCGTGTTGCCGGTGAGGTTGGCGATGCGGATCCCGTCGACCAGCGCCGCCAGCGCCGCCACCTCCTCGGGCAGGAAGTGCTGCTCCAACGCCGCGTCTTCGGGCGTCGCCTCGGGCACGCCGAAGCCCGCCCGCCGCAGCGCGCTCACCACGGCCGCCCGTTCCCGCGGCGGCAGCTCCTGCCACCGCCGACGCCGCAGCGCCGCCAACTCGTCCTCGGTGACCCCCGCCCCGCGCGCCAGCTCGCCGTGCGCCACCCGGCAGTAGCGGCAGCGATTCGCCTCGGAGATCGCCAGCAGCACGATCTCCCGCAGCCGCGGGTCGATGCGGCGCGGCCCCGCCGTCGCCCACACCAGCCGGGGCAGCCGCGGCAGCAGGTCCGACACGGCCGCCGCCAACTCCGCGGCCGTGAAGGTCGGTTTCGGGAACACCGGTCGCTCGGACGACACCACGCCGCTCCTCGTCTCCCCCACCCGCAGGGGCGGAGACTACCTCAGCGCCCCGGCCGAGGGTAGGGGGCCCGAGCGACCGGTCGCTTCGACTCGGCCGCGCGGCGATGGTATCCTGGCGCCCTTGGCGCTGCCGCGCGCCGACAGCGAGGCGGCCGCAAGCCGACAAGCATGGACCAGATCGTCGTCTTCGCCACCCTGCTCCTGTCCCTGGGCCTGTTCGCCTGGGGCCGCATCCGCCACGACCTCGTGGCGCTGATCGCCCTGTTCGTCGTGGTCGTCGCCGGGATCGTCGAGCCGGGGGCGGCCTTCGCCGGCTTCGGCCACCCGGCGGTCATCACCGTGGCCGCCGTGCTCGTCATCGGCAAGGCCCTCGAGCACTCCGGCCTGATCGACCTCCTGGGCAAGTGGGTGGCCGGGGTCGGCGCCAATCTCGTGCTCCAGATCCTCGTGCTGTCGACCCTGGTGGCCGTCGCCTCGGCCTTCATGAACAACGTGGGCGCCCTGGCGATCATGATGCCGGTCGCCATCCATCTGGCCCGCAAGAGCGGCCACCCGACCTCCTACGTGTTGATGCCCCTCGCTTTCGCCTCCCTGCTGGGGGGCATGACGACCCTGATCGGCACCCCGCCCAACATCATCATCGCGGCCCTGCGCCGCGACGAGACCGGCGAACCGTTCGGCATGTTCGACTTCACGCCGGTCGGCGTCGCCCTGACCCTGGCCGGACTGGCCTTCATCGCCCTCGTCGGCTGGCGTCTGCTGCCCCGGCGGCCCGTGCCCAAGTCCGACGCGGACCTGTTCGACATCGACGACTACATCACCGAGGTGGTGGTCCGCGGAAACAGCCGGATGGTCGGCCGGACCGTGGTCGAGTTCGTCGCCACGGCCGGGGTGGAGCTGCAGATCCTCGGCGTCGTGCGCGACCACCGGCGGGTCCATGCCCCGGAGCCGAGCTGGACCTTCGAGGCCGGGGACGTGGTGATCGTCGAGACCGACGCCGACGAGCTGAAGGCGATCGTCGAGAACACCGGGGTCTGCCTCGTCGACCATTGCGAGGCCGACCGGGACGTCGAGGGCGCGGCGGACATCGCGGTCGTCGAGGTCGTGGTGATGCCCGACTCCCCGCTGCTCGGCCGGTCCGTCAAGGACGTGCAGCTGCGCCGCCACCACGGCATCAACCTTCTGGCCGTGGCTCGCAAGGAGGAGCGGACCCACCACCGGCTGGGGGAGATCACCTTCCGCACCGGAGACGTGCTGCTGTTGCAGGGGCGCGAGGGCGTGCTGCAGGAGACCGTCCCCGCCCTGGGCTGCCTGCCCCTGGCCCGGCGCGGGCTGACCCTGGGCTACCAGCGGCGCATCCCGCTGGCCCTGGGGATCTTCGGCACGGCCATCGCCGTCGTGGTGGCCGGACTGTTGCCGGTGGAGGTCGCCTTCACGATGGCCGCGGTGGCGATGGTGCTCGCCCGCGTTCTGCCGCTCAAGGAGCTGTACCACAGCATCGACTGGCCGGTGATCGTGCTGCTGGGCGCCATGATCCCCGTGGGCCATACGCTCGAGACCACCGGCGGTGCCGAGCGCGTCGCGAACCTCGTGCTGCGGCTCGGCGGCGGGATCCCGCCCTGGGCCCTGCTGGCCGTCCTGTTGACCGTGACGATGCTGCTGTCCGCGGTGATCAACAACGCGGCCACCGTCCTGCTGATGGGCCCCATCGCCATCGGCGTGGCCAAGGGGCTCGGCTACGGCATCGATCCGTTCCTGATGACCGTGGCCATCGGCGGATCCGCGGCGTTCCTGACGCCCATCGGACACCAGTCCAACACGCTGGTCATGGGTCCCGGCGGCTACCGGTTCACCGACTACGTCCGGATGGGACTGCCCCTCACGCTGCTGATGGTCCTGCTCGGGGTTCCGCTGATCCTGTGGCTCTTCCCGGTGTGAGCGCTCGGCGCCGCCGCGCCGGTCGTCAGTGTGGCGCGGGCGTCGCGACGGGTCGAGGAGTCGACGCGTCGAGGAGCGCGGCGCGTCGGGCCAGCGCTCCGCGATGCTCCGGCACTCGCCGCAGCAGGGCGTCGTACGACGCCAGCGCCTCGGCGGTCCGGCCGAGCCGCTCCTCCGCCAGCGCCAGGTTGAAGCGCGCCTCCACGTAGTCCGGCCGCCGTTCCACGGCTCGTCGCCAGGCCGCCACCGCCCCCGCCTCGTCCCCCAGACGGGCGCGCCGCCCGCCCACCGCGTAGTGCAGCTCCGCCGCGAAGTCGACCCGGTCGACCGCCGAGTGCATGGGCCACACGGCC
>CAZMRP010000116.1:0-10278 GCA_964568275.1 uncultured Myxococcales bacterium | reverse complement strand
GCGACGTGGTCGCGCGCGTGCACGACGTGGCTGCTGCGCCCCGGCCCGGCGCCGAGCGTTCCGGCGGCGTCGGGGCCGCGCAGCACCAGGAGTTGGAACGTCACGCCGCCCCCCCGCGCCCGCACCGTCATGTACTGGCCGCCGTCGGCCGCGTGGAACCCGCCCGTGACGACCGTGGCCGCGGCGGGGTCCAGCGAGTCGCTGCGGGCCCAGTCGGCGTCGTACCCGCCGTAGATGCCCACCCCTTCGTGGTCGGCCGACAGGTCGAGCACCTCGGCGTACGTGCCCGTCTGGACCAGGACCTGGGTCCGCCCGCCGGCCGCGGCGACGGCGAGACCGCGACCGATGGTCCGGCACGGCGCCTCGCGCGTGCAGGCCTCGCCGGCGTCGTCCCCCGTCGAGGCGGAGACGAACACCGCCGCCGCGAGGTCGCCGTCCACCCCGTCGCAGTTCTCGTCGAGGAACGCCGGGTCGGGGAGGTCCGCGGCGGCCGGCAGCACCGCGTCGCAGATCCAGGCGCCGGAGTCGTCGCAGGTCTCCGTGCCGAAGGTGCAGACGCCGACGTCGCTCGCTCCGCAGGGTCGCGTCAGCCCCTCGGAGCCGTCGGGGACCCCGTCGCAGTCGTCGTCGATGCCGCTGCACAGCTCCTCGGCCCCCGGGTGGACCGCCGGGTCGCCGTCGTCGCAGTCCTCGCCCGCGGGGTAGGTGTCGCCGTCCTCGTCCACCGGCGCGCCGTCCTCGGGCGCGTCGAGCGCCTCCGCCTCGTGCTCGACGTCGGTCTCCCCGCCCGCGTCGTCCTCGGGCGGGACGTCGACGTCGGCGGCATCCACCGCCCCGTCGCCGCTCGAATCGCCCCCCCCGCACCCGCCGAGCCATCCGCCGAGCACCGCCAGCCCTGCCGCCGCGAAGATGCACCTCATCGTCCCACCGCCCTCCTCGCCCCCCCGTGCCGATCGAGCGGGCCTGCGCCGTCGGGCGCCCGGCCCGACACGAACACCTCGCCGAGCCGAAAGTCCCGGCGACGACCGCTCCACTCCTTGCAGGAGTTCGCCTCCGGAAGGTCGTGCCGCGGAAGCTACCGCGACTTCCCACCGCGCGACAAGGCCGGTCGGCGGTCCCGGAGGCCGAACCGGCCGCCGCCTGCTACCACACCGGCCCGACGGTCTCGGCGCCCGTGACGTAGACGCCCATCGGGACGGCCGCGGCGGTGTCGCCGTCGCCGTCGAGGTCCTCGAAGTCGCGGCCGCCGTCGGCGGCGGGCGAGTCGGGGACGAGGCGGTAGTCGGAGCCCGCGGCGTCCACGAACGGTGCGGCGACCTCCAGCGAGCCGGCGTCGTAGCCGAGCGCCTGCCAGGCCGCGAAGCCGCCGACGCCGCGGTCCCCGAGCACGAAGTCGCCGATCGCGTGGTAGGCGTCGTGGCGCATCGTGAACGACCCCGCCGCGCCCTCGCGGCCAGGGGTTCCGCACCGGGTCGCTGGGGGCAGAGCCCCTGGGGGTTCCGGCGGCGCCGTTCGAGCAGCGGCGACACGGGGGGCGACGAGACGTCGCGGGGCGGCGGAGGTTGTGGACGTTGGCCCCCTCCCGGCGGGGCCGGAATCCGGGCGAGTCGCAGCCGGGGCGCCCGCGGGGCCCGTTGCCCGCGGCTCCGACGCGCCCTCAGCTGGTGTCCCAGGGCGACCGGGTGAGTCGGGCGAGGTCGTCGTTCATTTCGTCCACGAAGCGGCTGATCGTGCGGGTGACGTCCTTGCCTCGGTCACGGCCGTAGGAGCGGACGTGCAGGTAGAGGAAGAGGGTCAGGAGGTTGAAGCCCGCGAAGAACAGCCAGCACAGGGCAAGGATGCCGTTGCCGCCGTGGACGAAGACGTGCGCGAACTTCCAGAACTGCGTCCACTGGTTGAAGCCCGTGTTCTGGATGTGCCACCGGCCTCGGCCGACGCGCAGCACGTGTTCCGCACTCAGCCTGGTCGGCTTGCCCGTGACCACGAGGCACCCGGTGCGCGGTGCCTGGTCGCGCTGCCGCAGATCGGTCACCCGGCCACGGACGACGCGGATCGGGCCCTTGTAGCTTTCGAGCGTTTCGAGTTCGGGGCAATCCCACAACTCGATTCGCTCCTTGGCCTGCTCATCCACAAACGTCTGCTGCGCCGGTCGTTTGTCCCGGATGTGGAGTGCCTCGCGTAGCGGCTCGTGCCCCTCGTTGCGGATGATGATCACCGCGCCCATGAGCAGCTCGCGCACCAACGAGAGGATGGGGCCGTTGGGGTACAGGCCATCGGCCACCACGGCGTCCACCCACGGGTACGTCTTCTTCACCCGCCGCAACAGTCGCTTGGCGGCGGTCAACTCTCCTTCGTCCTCGTCGTCCTTCGTCCCGCCGTCCGGCCGCAAGTCGCTGGGCAGCAGCGGCTCGATATCCACCGCCAGATCCAGGCGGTCATCGATCAGCAACGCAACCACGTACCGGTGGTAGTACTGCGGCACCTTCACCACCGTCCCGTCCCGCTGCTTGACCTCCACGAGACGTACCAGGCAGTGAGGGCAGTGCTGGTGGAAGGAGCAGAACGGCTCCCAGCCATCGAGCGCCACGTAGCGCAACGCCCCGACCCATCCTTCGCGGAAGACCTTGTTGCGCTCTGCCTTGGCCAGCATCGCGACCGCGATCGAGCGCACCGAATCCAACTCCATGCCCCGCAGCGAGCGGCCCAGCGTGTCGGCCGAGCACAGCCGCGCCCGGGCCGCCGGCGCGCCAATCAGGCGCAGGAATGCCCTCTCCGGCAGCTTCGGCTCCAGCGCGTTGAAGCTCCGGATGCGCAGCAGCCCGCAGAAAGACACCGCCGCGGCGACTCGCCCGGCCGACGTGACCGGCTCGTGGCGCGCGTCCTCGACCTGCTCGAGCAACTGCCGCAGGCCGTACACCTTCCGGCCGCAGGCCACCAGGCCCTGCAGTCGGCCATTTCCCAACAGGTAAGGATCGGGGGACTCCTCCGCCGAAGCCTCGATCTCGTCGAGGTCCGCAACGAACTGCGGGCTACCGCGAGCCGCGGCGACCTCCCTGGGGACGCGGCCCCCGATGGTGTGGAGGCGGCAACGGATTGCCCGGCGGATACGGTGTCAGCAGCGACCGACCAAGCTGGTCCACTAACTCGAGCTGCTCTTGTGCCAGATCCTGAAGCCGGGCACGTGCGTCTCGAAACCGACGATACCGCTCAACGCCCCGGGCGACATCGACCTCGTCGCCTGCCGGAACGTGCACCTGGCGCACGCGTCCGCCATGCGTCGCCGTCAGATAGGCCGATTCGTGCAGTTCCCCACGCGCGCAATGGCAACGCGGATTGCCGCACTTGCGACCTCGTCGCCCGAAGCTGCCCCGGATGAGGGGTCCCGCTTCCTCCAGCAGCAGCTCCACTTGGCGGTCGAGTTGCTCCGTCGTCCTGCGCAGCCTCTGCTTGAGCCGACTCCTGTTCCGCTTGCCCATGGTCCGAAGATGCCGTGGACTGGCACATCTTTCAAGACAAGAAATGTGCCAGTTTCGAGGCTGGCCGAACACTTGGGAATGGCCCTTCCGCCAACCCCTCAGAATCTCAGGTGGCTACCTGCCGGTGCGGAACCCCTGGGCGGGCCGGGGCGCGCCGTTGGGAGCACCGGGCGCGTCGGCGACGGGGCGAGATGCCGCCCGCGGGGCGGAATGCCTCCCGGAGCGGGCCGTCGACGAATCGACCGTGATTGCGTCCGGTTCGGCGCCCGGGCGGAGGCGGGGGCGGCGGGCGAGGCGAAACGCCCCGGGCGGGAGCGGCGATCGCGCGCGGATTCCCCTGCGGCATCACCGTGGCACGACGGTCGCACCGTCGGCCGGAAGTGGAGCCGGCCGAGGCTCTTCGCCGACGACGACGGAGGGCGGAGGGAGCCGCGAGGGAGGCGTAGACGATGCAGCGAGGCATCCGTGCGATGCGGGACGGCTACCGGCGGCCGCGGACGAGGGCGCAGTGGGCGATGGAGTTCCACCGCGAGGAGGCCGAGCCCACGCGAATCCTGCTGGCCGAGGACGACGACGAGATGCGGCGGATGCTCGCCGAATGGCTCCGGCGGGACGGGTACCTCGTTTCGGAGGCACGGGACGGGATCGAGCTGACCGAACGGATCTGCGAGGCGCTGTTCGGCGAGGGTCGCGCCGTGCCGGACGTGCTGATCACCGACCTTCGCATGCCGGGACGCGACGGCCTGGACGTGGTCAGCCTCCTGCGCGGGGCCGACTCGACGATCCCGGTGATCCTGATCACGGCCTTCGGCGGCGACGAGACGCACCTGCGAGCGGCACGGCTGGGTGCGGACGCGGTGTTCGACAAGCCGCTGGAGCTCGACGCGCTGCGGGCGGCGGTGCACCGCCATGCACCGCCCGTGTAGACGGTGACCGGGGCACGTGCGCTGGTGGCCGACGACAACGCGCACCTGCGCGTGTGGAATCGCCGCGTGCTCGAGGAGGCCGGCTACGAGGTCCACGAGGCCGGGGACGGACCGGCGCTCGAGCACGCCCTGGAGACGGAGGGCCCGTTCGACGTGGCCGTGGTGGACGTGCGGATGCCGCCGCCCACGGGACTGCGGGCGGTGGCGGTGGCACGGCAGCGCGGCGACGGCACTCCGGTCGTGTTCGTGACCGGCGTGAACGACGAGGACCTGGAGGCGACGGTCCGGCAGCTGGCCCCGGCGGCGCTGCTGATCAAGCCGTTCGGCGGCGACGAGTTGCTGCACGCGGTCCGCAGCGTCGTCGGCACGACGCGCCGGCCGGCCGTGCGGCCCGGGTCGCGGTCGAAGTGAGCGGCGACGGGCGCCCGCTGGGCCGGGCGAGTGCGGGTGACCGAAGGAGGTGCGGCGGTGGCGAGACGAAGGCGGGTCGTGGTGGCGCTGGCGGTGGCGCTGGCGTTGGCCGCGTCGGGCTGCCGCCGGAAGTCGCAGGCGAACGGCCCGGAACCGGCCGCACGGGCGGTCCCGGAGCTGCCGGACGTGCAGGAGCCCGAGGCCGACACGACGGGCGAGGCCGACCCGGACCTCGAGGCGCGGACGGCGGTGGACGGCGGCGGTGAGCCGGCCGAGGACGCCGCCCCGCCCATGGCCGGGACGCCGGAGCCGCAGCCGGGGGATGTCGCGGTACACAAGCTCGTGAGTTGCAGGAACTCGTCGAGGTGCTCGCGCACGACATCGCGTCGCGGGGACAGGGTCCCGCGGGGGCGAGTTGCTCGCCTTCCGTCCAGCCCGATGCTACCTTTCGGATCGCAGGGAGGTGCGCGGGATGCAGTCCTTCCCACGCTTCCGAATCGGCCTCGTCGGCCTGGCCGCGGCGGCCGGCCTGCTCGCGGCCTGCGGGCACGACTGGTCGGGCAGCCGGGACACGGCCGACACGATCGACGACGACGGCGCGGTCGACGATGCCGTCGTTCCGGAGGACGGCACGACCGACGCGGTCGACGTCCCCGCGGAGGACTTCGTGCCGGACGACGGCTCCGGGGACGCCGAGCCGGACGCGCCGGAGGACGTCTCGCCCGACGAGGTGCCGGAGGACGCCGCCGACACGCCGCCGGACATTCCGCCGGACATTCCGCCCCCCTGCACCACGCTCTGGGGCCACGACGAGGACGAGGACGGGGTCGACGACGGCTGCGACAACTGCCCGACCTACCCCGATTCCGACCAGGCCGACTCGGACGGCGACACGCTGGGCGACGCCTGCGAGGAGCCGAGTCGGTCCGACCTGTTGTCGGGCGTCTTCGGCTTCGACCCGTTCCTGGCGAGTTCCACCGTCCCGGCGTTGGAGTGGACGGTCGGCGGGGGCACCTGGACCCAGGCCGTCGACCACGTCACCGGCACGTCGGTGCCCTACGGCGGCGACTACTGGTGGACGACGCCGGTCGACGAGCCGTACGCGGTCGAGTCGCAGTTCCGTCTCGTCGCCGGAGGGACGCCGAGCGCCCGGCTCTTCGTCTGCACGACCCTTGGGGGCCAGCCGGACTCCGCGGGTGCCCTCGACGCCTTCTGGGACTGCTGCTTCTCCTGGCCGACCAAGACGCTGTCGTTCTGGCGCCGCCGGGCCGGCGCGTCGGGCCTCGACCTGCTGAACGAGTCGTTCGACGTCGAGTCCGCGGACTATCCGCGCGAGATGTGGCGCCGGGTCCGCGTCACCTGGGACGGCAACCGCCTGCGTTGCGTGCTCGATACGGGAAGCGCGTTGTCGGAGTCGAGCGTGCTCGCGTTCACTCCCCCGGACACCGGCCTGAGCGAGCTCGCCCGCGGCGTGACCGGGGTTCGCGTCTACAACGGGACCGCCGACTTCCGCTCGTTCGTCGTCTATCGCTGACCGTCGGGTTCACCCGCAGCGGAAGCGCACGCCGCAGCCGCCGCGCGGCTGGGCCCAGTCGATGGCGCCGTTCGGGCAGCAGGTCACGCACGAGCCGCATTCCAGGCAGCCGGAACACTCGACCCGGACTTCGTCGGTTCCCTCGACGACCGTCCACAGGCCGCCGGGGCAGACCCGCAGGCAGACCCGGTCGCGGCAGGTCCGGCAGACCTCGGGCCGCAACCGGATGTGCGGCTGCTCGTCGGGCTTGAAGGCGTCTAGGGCGATCTTCTCGTCGACCCGCATCAGAGTTTCCTCGCGGCCCACAGGTCGCGCAGGCCGCGCCAGTTGAGCACGCCCTTGCGCAGCGTCCTCCAGGCCGGTTTCGCCACCGGTCCCTTGCCGTCGGGGCCGAAGCGGAACAGCTCCTCGAACAGCTCCGTCGCCACCCGCGGGTAGTGGCCGTACAGCCGGTCGCGGGCCAGGAACGCCTGGGATCGGCGGGCGGCCCGCAGGTCCCGCAGCACGAACGACTCCGCGAGCGCCGACTCGTAGGCCGCCGGCGCCGCCGCCGGGTCGCCTGCCGCCGCCCGCCCGGCGAGCACTCCGGAGGCGAGGGCGAGGTCCATGCCGCGCACGGTGAACCCGTGGTTGACCACGAGGCCCGCCGCGTCGCCCGCCACCAGCAGTCCCGGTGCCGAACGTGCCGGCAGGTCGTCGAACGACCGTTCCGGCACCAGATGGGCCGAGTACTCCGTCGTCTCGCCGCCGGCGAGCAGCCGGGCGATCTCCGGCACGGCGCGGAACGCGTCGAGCAGCGCGTGGGACTCCGGCCCCGGCGGTCCCGCGGCGGACAGCCCGTCGAGCCGCACGACGACGCCGACGGAAACCGAGTCGCGGTTGGTGTAGAGGAACCCGCCGCCCGGCACCCCGCGGGTGAAGTCGCCGAGGGCCAGTCGCGCGGCGCCCTGGCCCGGCTCGAGGCCGAAGCGGTCCTCGAGCTTGCCGGGGTCCAGGGTCACGATCTCCTTCACTCCGAGCGCCACCTGGGCGGGGGAGGGCGGTGCCGGCGCCTGGTCGTCGAGGGCGACGCGGGAGAGCGCCCCGTCCGCCAGCACCACCAGGCCGGCCTCGATCGTCTCCTCGCCCAGCCGCACGCCGGTGACCGTGCCGTTGGTCCGGAGCAGTCCGTCGACGCGCGCGCCGGGGACGACCATCGCGCCCGCCGCGCCGGCCCGCTCGGCGAGCCAGCGGTCGAGCTTCGCGCGCAGCACGGTGTGGCTGACCGTCGCCGGGTCGCGCAGCTTGTCCGATCGCAGATCGATCGATACGGCGCCGCCGCCCGACACCAGGGTCAGCGTCTCGCGCGCCACGGGCCGCTCGAGCGGCGCGTCGTTCCACTCGTCGGGGAGCAGGTCGCGGAGCGGTCCGAGGTACAGGCGGCCGCCGGAGACGTTCTTGGCGCCCGGCTCCTCGCCGCGCTCGAAGACCGCCACCGCGCGGCCGGCCTTCGCCGCTTCCCATGCGCAGGACAACCCGGCGAGTCCGCCACCCACCACCACGACGTCGAAACGCTCGCCGTCCGCCATCGCGGGGTATGTAGCAGGGAAGTCGGGGTGGCGTCGAGCGGTCCGCGGCGCCGGCCCGGCGGGGCGGTTTCGGGGACGGACCTACGGCCGGTGCTGCAGCAGGACGTCGGCCGGCAGCGACTCGCCGAGCAGCCAGGCGTCCTGGGGGAGCTCGCCGAGGAAGTGGCGCCGGAGGAACGCCACGGCCAGCGTCTGGATCGTCGCCTGGACGACCCTGCCGTCCGCGGCACCGTCCCGGCAGAACCCGCACGCCAGTCCGCAGGTCGAGGTGTCGTAGACGAAGTCGATGTGGTCGGCTCCCACCAGTTCCCAGGAGGCGACCCACGGCGCCGAGGTCGCCGCGTCGTAGAACGTCAGGAAGTTCTGCGCGGCCGGCGCGCAGGCCTGCCCGCCCAGCCCCGCCGTGGCGTCGGTCGTCTCGCCGAGCAGTCCGATCGGGATCGCCAGCGGCTCCACCTGCTCCGGCACGATGTCCGGCTGGTCCGCGGTGTAGCCGAACGGTCCCGAGCCGTTGACCGGGTCGAGGCCCAGCAGCGCCGTGACGCGCGTGTCCGCGAACGCGAGCATCGTCGAGATCTTGCCGCCGGCGCTGTGCCCCGACGCCGCCACGCGCGCGGCGTCGACCCGCCCGCCCAGCGGGCCGCCGGCGTCGAGCGCCCAGTCGAGCACCGCTTGCGCGTCGAGCGTCTGTTCCGGGTGGCTCGAGCTCATGAGCGAGGCGGGCGGATCGGCCCGCACCACCACGAACCCGTGCGAGGCGATGCGCTCCAGCAGCGGCAGATACCAGGCCGACTGCATCTGGAAGCCGGGCAGGAACAGGACCAGCGGCCTCGTCGCACCGGCCGGCGCGTCGGGGATCAGCGCCGAGACCGGCGTGGTCCGCGAGCCGCGCACCACCTCGTCGTCGACCACGGTCCAGGTGAAGGGGCCGGGGACCGACGGGTCGACCGGAGCGCCCCCGTCGTCCTCGAACCCGCCGTCGTCCGTCGGCTCGTCGGCAGCGCCGTCGTCCGTCGTCTCGGGCAGCGTGTCCGGGTCGCCGTCCGCATCCCCGTCCGCGTCCGGGCCGACCTCGACCTCCGCCCCGGCGTCGTCGGCGAGCGCGTCGTCGTCCGCACCGCCGTCGTCGCCGCAGCCGAGCGCAGCGATACCCGTCAGGCAAGCGATCCATGTCCCCATCAGCGCGTGTCGTCCCATGTGACCTCCCCGCTCTCGTCGAGCCGCCGTCCGAATCGGGACTGTAACCTAGCACGGCCCGCTGCTCGAGACGATCGCGACCCGCACCGGGTGGGGGTGGGCGTCCCGGCGGAGCGCCAGGAGCCGTCCCGGGGCCGGTGAGGGGCCGGCGCCGCGCTCAGTCGTCCGCGCCGGGCGCCCGCCGCGCCTGCTTGACCTTCGCCCGCAGCTTCTTCGTCGCCAGCCGCCGGCGCTTCGCCGCGCGGCTGGGACGGGTGGGAATTCGCGGCGGCGCCACGTGCAGTGCTTCCCGAACCAGCTCGGCCAGCCGGGCCCGCGCGCTCTCGCGGTTGAGGTGCTGGCTCCGGTGCTCGTCCGCGTGGATCACCAGCTCGCCCTCCACCGTCAGTCGCGCGGCCAGCCGCTCCAGCACCCGCCGGCGCTGTGCGTCGTCCAGCGCGACCGTGGTGCGGACGTTCCAGCGCAGGGTGATCCGGCTCGCCACCTTGTTCACGTTCTGGCCGCCGGGGCCGCCGGAGCGGCTGGCGACGACCTCGAGCTCCCCGCCCGGAATGCTCACGCCTTCGCGAACGTACAGGTTGGCTTCCATGACGGCCGTCCCGCGCCTCCCGGCCCGCCCACTGTACGTCCCCGGCGTGCCGACTTCCAAGCGCTTGTCGCGCCGTCTTGGATCGGGTACGTGAGGGGGAGCGGGGCAGGGGAGAGAGCGATGAAGCCAGACCACGGGTTCTTCGGTTGGCGGCGGTTCACCGGACGGCGCGGGGTTCCTCGCCGGCTTCCGCGATGGTTCGCCCGCGTGCTGCCGGCGGCCCTGTTCCTCGCCGCCTGCGGTCCCGACGACGACCCGGTCGCCGACACCGGGCGCGACCTTGCCGAGACGGTCGACGACGCGAGCGGGTTGGACGGCGACGCCGATGCGCCGCCGCCGGATGTGGATGCGGCCGCCGACGCCGGTCCCACCGACGGTGACGTGGGGGACGACGTCGTGGTCGGCGACCTCGTACCGCTGTACGGCACCGCCGAGGTCGAGCTGCATGCGGGCACGACCTACGACGGTGTCTCCGGCACGCCCAATCCGTTCACCGACGTGACGCTCGTCGCCGACGTCGTCGGGCCGGGCGGCGCCTCGTACGAGGTCGAGGGCTTCTTCGACGGCGACGGCGCCG
>CAZMRP010000115.1:6386-10290 GCA_964568275.1 uncultured Myxococcales bacterium | reverse complement strand
GCCGCCGGGCTCGGCGGCGCGTTGCTCGACACCAGCCCCTCGTAGCCGGGCAGGCCGCCCGGCCGCGGCGAGAGGCTGATCGTCGCCTCGACCACGCCGTCCGCCGCGCGCAGCCGTGCCGGGTGGCTCGTCAGACCCCCCTGCACCGCCAGCGCCACCATCACGGCCTTGGCGTCGGCGGGCCGGGCGAACAGCGCGTCGAGCGTCTTGCCGCGCAGTTCGCGCGCCGGAATCCCCAGCACCCGTTCGATGCCGGCGCCCAGTTCGAGCAGCTCGCCGTCCTCCGAGATCGACACCAGGAAGCCCCGGGCCAGCCCCGGGGCCAGCGACAGCCGGCCGACGCCGAGCGACGGCCGGCTCGGGCTCGGCGGGCGTTCCGACGCGGAGCGCTTGCGGGCCGCCTCCTCGAGGGTCGCGCGCTGCCGGGCGTCCGCCAGCTCCAGCTGCAGGCTGCGCAGCTCGGCCCGCCGCCGCCGCCGGTTCTCCCACCGCTCGGCCAGCGTCCGGAACAGCTGGCGCACCTCGTGTGGGTGGAACGGCTTCTGCAGGTACAGCAGCTGTTCCAGCGGAGGCACGCGCCGCGCGATCTCGGCCGGGTCGATGTCGGAGTAGGCGGTGACGATGACGATCTCGAGGTCCGGGTCGAGGGCCCGGATCTGCTCGGCGGCCCAGATCCCGTCGGGGCCGGGGGGCATCCGCACGTCGAGGAACGCCACGCAGAACGGCGCCTGCTCGCGCATCGCGCGTCGCACCGCCTCCACCGCCTCCTCGGCCTGGGCGTGGAACACCAACTCCGGCGGCGGCGGCCGTGGCCGGTCGCTCGTACGCCCGACCAGCCGGTGCTCGATATCGCGCAGCTGGAGCTCCAGCTCGCTCACCTCGTCGCCGCTGTCGAACAGCTTGCGGTACAGCTCGAGCACGCCCAGCTCGTCGTCCACGAACAGCGCGCGCCGCGGCAGGGTCTCGGGTTCGCTCATCGGGGTTCTCCTGCGCCCGACGGCGTGGCCGCCGGAAACCAGAGGTGGATCGTCGCGCCCCGCCCCCGCCCGGGGCTCTCGGCACGGACCCGACCGCCCATCGCGTTCATCGCGTTGGCGCACCAGTGCAACCCGAGGCCGGTACCGCGGCGGCTGCCCGCCGTGAACCCGCGCTCGAAGACCCGCGGGAGCGCGTCCGGCGCGATGCCGTCCCCGTCGTCGACGATCCGCAGGTGCACCATCCGCCGCTCGTGCTCGTACTCGGCGCCCGCGTGCACCGTGACCGTCCCCCGCGCACGGCCGCTGCGGCGCACCGACTCCGCGGCGTTGTGGAACAGCTCCAGCAGCAGCTGCAGGACCACCGGGCGCGAGGCGCGGATCGTCGCCGCCTCGGGCGGCGCCGGCCGCACGTCGAGGGTCAGCCGTGCGCGCTCGTCGGCCGACAGCAGGGCGGCGGCGTCGTCCACCGCCTCCGCCAGCCCCACCGGTTCCAGCGGCCGGGGCGCCCGCGCGTAGCGCTCGTTGTGCTCGAGGATCTCCTCGATCTGGGCGGTTCGGGTCGCCATCGAGTCCAGGTCGCGCCGCAGCTCGGTCACCAGCGCCAGGGCGGTGCGGCTCGACAGCGACAGGAACGCCTCGAGATCGCGGCGACGCTCGGGCGGCGGCGCGCCCGTCTCCAGCTCGCGCCGGTACTCCTCGATCCGTTCGGGCGACAGCCGCGCCACGCGCTCGCGCAACACCTCCAGCTCGCCGGCCAGCGGCGTGAGCAGGTTGCGGATGTTGTGCAGCACGCCCTCGGCCAGCTCCGCCATCCCCGCGCGGAACGACTGCTCCTCGAGCCGCCGGCGCGTCTCGGCCAGCTTGTCCATCGCCGTGCCGAACTCGCGCGCCAGCACCCCCAGCTCGTCCGCGCGGTCCGCACAGCGCACCGCGGTCGGCTCGCCGGAGCGACCGACGGCGACCACGGAGGCGGTGATCGCCGCCAGCGGTCGGACCACCACCAGCCGCAGGAAGACCGCCAGCACGCCCACCAGGGCCAGCGCGCCGAAGAAGATCGCGGCCAGCGCGAAATCGGTGACCTCGTGGCCGCGCGCCGAGATGTCCCGCGGCACCACCGCGCGCACCACCAGCACCGGGCGGCCGGCCCGGTCGCGGATCGTGGCGTAGGCGTGCAGCCGGTCCGCATCGATCGGCTCGACCAGCGCGTCGTCCCGTGCGGCGAGCCGCTCCGCGGCCTGCCGGACGTCGGGCGGCCGGTCCGGAGCGTCGATCGCCCAGGTCTCGAACGACACGTGCGTCTGCTCCGCGAGGTCCGCCAGCAGCGCGGGGGACAGCCGGCGGGCGATCACCAGCACGCCGGCCGGCGGTCCCGACAGGTCGCTGCGCAGGATGCGGCGGGCGCACGCCAGCAGCGGGCCCTGGTCGCTCAGCAGCAGGTCGGTCGTTCCGGCCTGGTCCGACGGGTCCTCCCCGGTCCAGCGCAGCAACGGATGGTCGGTCGGCCAGGCGTCCGTCGGCAGGGCGTCGAACGCCAGCGGCTGCTCCGTCGCCAGCGAGTAGGCCTTGCCCCACAACACGCGCCCCGTGTCGTCCAGCAGGTACAGCGCGTTGAATCCCGCACTCTGGAACGAGGAGAACTGCAGGTTCGTCGCCTCGTATTCCGGGTTGTGGTCCCGGGCGAAGCGCCAGGTGTCGTCCCAGTAGCCCCAGTCGCGACAGAAGCGATCGAGGTGCGCCGTCTCGCGCTCCAGCGCCGCCGTGCAGCGCCGGACGTCCTGGCGCGCCTCCTGTCGCTCCAGCTCCGTGAAGCGCGGGTCGACGACCAGCCGCTGCAGGCCCGCCGCCAGCCCGATGTAGGCCAGCACGACCAGGACCAGCACCAGCAGCACCTTGGTGTTGAGCGACATGACGGCCGTCCGTGCCCGCGTGCCCCCGCTCGGCCGCGGAGCGCCGCGAGCGTGTCGCGAAGCGCCGCGCGTGTCAAACGGATCCTCGGGGCCGCGGATCCTCGCAGCGAGCCCTCGGGACGGTCGCCCGAACGTCGTCGCGGTGGATGGCGGGAAGCGTCCCTGGGTCGGCGATTGACGGCGAGCCTCCCCGAAGCGCATTCTGCTTGCGGCGCGCCGGCCCGCACGGTCGTCCAGACCCCCGCGTCGCTGCCAGGAGGCCCCGGATGAAGTCCGCGTTCCCGAAGCCCGAATCGCATCGCCTGTGCGCCCTCGCCGCGGCCGCCCTCGGCCTGACGCTCGGCGGGTGCTTCATTCCCGCGGGCGGCTACACCACGACCTACGCCGCCGGGGGGACGACACCCGCCGGTGGTTTCGCCGCCGGCGGCTGCCCGTGCGACACGACCTACGGCTGCGAAGGCTGCTGGTGCGAACCGGCCTCCGAGTGCCTGGGCGGCGGCGGCTGCGCCTGCGACACGACGTACGGCTGCGACGGTTGCCCCTGCGAGCCGGCGTCCGAGTGCGCCGGCGGCTGTCCGTGCGACACGACGTACGGCTGCGACAACTGCTACTGCGAGCCGGCGTCGGAGTGCGCGAGCCGGGCGTGCCCCTGCGACCGGACGTACGGCTGCGACAACTGCTACTGCGAGCCGGCCTCCGAGTGCGTGGCACGGACGTGCGAGTGCGACGTCACCTGGGGTTGCGACAACTGCTACTGCGAGCCGCCCGCGGAGTGCCAGCAGCCGGCGGGCTGTCCGTGCGACACGACGTACGGCTGCGACAACTGCTACTGCGAGCCGGCGTCGGAGTGCGCGGGCGCGGGTGGCTGTCCGTGCGACACGACGTACGGCTGCGACAACTGCTACTGCGAGCCGGCGTCGGAGTGCCAGCAGCCTGCGGGCTGCCCGTGCGACACGACGTACGGTTGCGACAACTGCTACTGCGAGCCGGCGTCGGAGTGCCAGCAGCCTGCGGGCTGCC
>CAZMRP010000115.1:0-6286 GCA_964568275.1 uncultured Myxococcales bacterium | reverse complement strand
TGCCAGCAGCCTGCGGGCTGCCCGTGCGACACGACGTACGGTTGCGACAACTGCTGGTGCGAGCCGGCGTCGGAGTGCGCGGGGGGCGGCGGCTGTCCGTGCGACACGACGTACGGCTGCGACAACTGCTGGTGCGAGCCGGCGTCGGAGTGCGCGTTCTGAAGCCCGCCGCCGCCCCGGGTTCCGTTCCATCCGGCCCCGTGGTACCAAGAACAGGCACGGCTTGCGCGCCGCCCCGGCGCGCGGGGAGGCGGACGTACGATGCGACAGGATGGCCGGTGGAGGGGGCGGGCGGCGTCGGCACTGGTCGCCCCGTTGGTCTTGCTGGCCGGGCCCACGGCTCGGGCGCAGGAAGTCGAGGAAGCGGACGCCGGCGAGGGCCGGGTCGAGGAGCCTGGGGAAGCGGACGACGGTGTCGGCCTGTTCGTCGGCGGCGAGGTCGAGCTGCCCTCGCGCTACGCCTGGCGCGGCCTGGCGCTGAGCGACGGCCCGGCGCTCCAGCCCTCCGTGTGGGTCGGCGCCTTCGGCGTCACCGCCTGGAGCTGGGCCAACCTGCACCTCGGTGCGGCCACCGCCGCCGACCCGACCTGGGAGGCCGACGCCGGCCTGCGCTACGACTACGAGTGGGACGGGCTGGCCGTCGGGGGCGGGTTCCAGCTCTACGCGTACCCCGGCGTGGAGGACGCCCCGACGACGGGCGAGCTGACCGTGGAGCTCACCGTGCCGCGCGGACCGCTCACCCTGGCGACCAGGCACTTCGTGGACGTGATCGAGTATCCCGGCGCGTACTTCGGCGAGCTGAGCCTGTCCCTGGGTCACGAACCGGCCGACGGCTGGTCGATGGAATGGTCGTTCGCGCTCGGCTGGGGCTCGGCGAGGTTCAACGAGGCGTACCTCGGGCCGGCGACGGACGCCTTGAACGTGGCGACGGGCGGGGTCGTCGTCGAGTGGTGGCCGCTCGAGCTGCTGTACCTGCGGGCGCGGCTGGAGACGTCCGCACTGCTCGAGGCCGAGCTGCGCGAGGCGGTGGGCGAGCCGGTGCTGTTCGTCGCGGCGCTCGCCGTCGGCGCGGAATGGGCGCCGTGAGGCCGGGACGGCGAGGGAGGACGCGATGCGACGATTCGTGGCGACGATCCTGGTCGGGCTGGCCGTTCCGTCGTTCGCCGGGTGCGGCGACGACCCGCCGGCCGGCAGCTGCCGGGTGACCACCGACTGTCCGACGGGACAGCTCTGCGTCGAGGGTCGTTGCGTGGGCGGCGGCGACGCGGATGCCGAGGTCGGCGCGGATGCCGACGCCGACGTGGAGCCCCCCGACGGTCTCGACGGCGACGTCGGCGACGGGGCCTGCCCGACGCGGCTCTGCGGCGGGGCCTGCTGCGCCGACGGCGAGCTGTGCACGCCGGCCGGCGGCTGCTGCGTCCCGGAGCGGGTCTGCGGCAGCGGCTGCTGCGCGGCGGGCAGCGAGTGCGTGCGCGGGGTCTGCCTGCCGGCCTGCGCCTCGGGCGTGCGCTGCGGCGCCGACTTCGCGGAGTGCTGCGCCGCCGACCAGGTCTGCGCCGGAAGCTGCGTCGCGCCGGGCGACCCCTGCGACTTCAGCTTCGAGTGTCCGACCGGGTGGCGCTGCGAGGCGACGCTCGGGCGTTGCCTGCCCGAAGCCGCCGTGCGCTGCGAGTACCACCCGCCGGTCGGGAGCTTCGATCCGGAGCTGGAGTGGCTGTGGGAGGGCTCGACGACGGAGCCGGAGAGCGACCAGAGCGTGGTCACGCCGCTCGTCGTCCAACTCACCGATGACGACGGCGACGGCGCGATCGACCGGCACGACGTGCCCGACGTGGTGTTCTCGACCTACGCGTCCGCCGGCCGCGGCGTCGGCCGGCTGCGCGCCGTGAGCGGCGACGACGGCCGCGAGCTGTGGACGGCCGAGCAGACGATCTGCGGCTACTCGGGCCTCGCCGCCGGCGACCTCGACGGCGACGGCACGGTGGAGATCGTCACCGGCGGCGAAGGGGCCACCGGCGGCTGCCGGCACGACGGTTCGCTGCAGCCGCTGCTGGCCTTCGCCCACGACGGAACGCTCGAGTGGTCGAGCCGCGACGCGAGCGGCGCCCCCGCATTGTTCGACCTCGACCTGGGCGGGACCCCGAGCATCGCCGACCTGGAGGGCGACGGGCGGGCCGAGGTGGTGCTCGGGGCGTCGGTCACCGAGGCCGACGGCCTGGTGCGGTGGGTGGGGAACCTCAACCTGGCGACGAACTACTCGGACGGCACCACGATGGTCGCCGTGGCCGACGTGGACGGCGACGGCGCCCCCGAGATCGTGGGCGGCAACGCGGTCTACGAGGCGGACGGGTCGGTGCTGTGGTCCGACGCCGCGCGCCGCGACGGCTTCCCCGCCGTGGCGTCGCTCCTCGAGGCGGGCCGGCCGGAGATCGTCGTCGTGTCCTATGTCACGGTGCGGATCGTGGCGGGTGTGGACGGGACGCTGCTGTGGGGCCCGGTGGACATCCCGGGCGGCGGCAACGGCGGCCCGCCCACCGTGGCCGACTTCGACGGGGACGGCGTGCCCGAGATCGGCGTCGCCGGGTTGACCTCCTACACCGTCTTCGACCCGGCCGAGGCCGACGGCGTGCTGTGGTCGGCGCCGACCTACGAGAACGCGGCGTCGATCACCGGCTCGTCGGTGTTCGACTTCGAGAACGACGGCCACGCCGAGGTGGTGTACGCCGACGAGTGTTTCCTGCGGGTCTACGACGGCTCCACCGGCACGGTGCTGTTCCAGCGCTCGAGCACCTCGGGCACGCACTCGGAAAACCCGGTGATCGCCGACCTGGACAACGACCGCCACGCCGAGATCGTGCTGGTCTCCTCGCGCTACGTGGACCCGCGGGGGAGCTGCGAGTCGCTCTACCCGACGGAGTTCACCGGCTACACCAACGGGCTGCGGGTGTGGGGCGACCGGCTGGACAACTGGGCACCGACGCGGCGGATCTGGAACCAGCACGCCTACCACATCACGAACGTCACCGAGGACGGCGGCATCCCCGCGCACGAAGGCGACAGCTGGCTGTCGTTCAACTCGTACCGCCAGAACGCGCAGGACGGGGCGAGCTACGCCCCGGACCTCGTGCCGCTCGATCTGCGCGCCTCGTTCGCCGCGTGTCCGGCGGCGCTGGTCCTGCAGGCGCAGGTGACCAACGGCGGGAGCGCGGGGATCCCCGCCGGCCTGCCGGTGAGCTTCTACCGCGGCACGCCGGCGGCGCCCGAGGCTTGGCTCGGCACCGTGACCACCGCCGCGCCGCTGCTCCCCGGGGCCAGCACCTGGGTCGAGCAGCGCTTCGACGTGCCGGCGGGCGAGTTGGGCCCGTGGGACTTCTTCGTGCGGGTCGACGACGTGGGCGACGGCTCGGGGCTGCACCACGAGTGCGACGAGGACAACAACGTCGCCGCGTTGCCCGACGTCTCGTGCGAGTTGCTGCTGTAGGAGGAGGCGTCCGTCCGGTGCGACCCGCCGCTTCCGCCCGGCGAGTCTTGAGAGAACTTGCCCAGCGGCGTCGTTTCTCGGATGACTGCTGACGCGCTGCCTGCAGCGGCCCGTCACCGAGGACCTCGCCGAGAAGATGGTCCTGCCGAGGACGACGCGACCGGACGACGCGACGCTCCGGGCGCGGGACGGAAGCGGAACCGCCCCGACCCGCTTGGACGATCGGCGCGCTGCATGTTAGCCTCCGTTGCGGGAGGAAGTGCCGTGCGCCGTGTGCCGGCCGAGTTGGAGTCGTTGTTGTGGACGTACCGGCGGCTGCTGGAACGGCGCTTCGGCGCCCGACTGCAGAGCCTCCGACTGTTCGGCTCACGCGCACGCGGAGATGCCGAGCCGGACGCCGACGTCGACGTCTCAGTCGTCGTGGCCGGCCTGACCGATGCCGAGCGGGCCGAGGGGATCGACCTGGCCCTCGAGGCTTGGCGGCAGGCGGGACCCGACGCCCCGTTGATTCACCCGCTGCTGTGGAGCGACCGCCAGGCGGAGGACCGCAAGGCCGCAGAGCGGCGCATCGCGCTCGACATCGAGCGCGAAGGAATTCCGACGTGACCGAGGACAACCGCCGCGAGAACGCCCGCGCCGAGGCCGCCCTCGGGGACGATGCCTTGCGCGCCGCCGAGCAACTCCTGACGCTCGGACTCCCGAACGACGCCGTGAGCCGCGCCTACTACGCCGCGTTCCACTACGCGCGCGCCGTGCTGTTGACCGAAGGACTCGAGCCGCGGACGCACCGCGGGCTCGTCGCGCTGCTGGAGCAGCAGTTCGTGGCCCCCGGTCGCTTGGCGCGCGACGTCGTGTCGGCGCTCGCCCGGCTGCAGACCTTCCGCAGCCTGGCGGACTACGACGTCCGAGAGCGCCTGTCGCCGGAACGCGCGACCGACGAAGTGGCGTCGGCCCGACGGGTGGTCGAGACGGCGCGCGCCCTGTTGCGCGCCGGCAACTGGCTCGACTGATCCGCTTCCGCTTGCCGCGGCCGCAGCGACCCTGCTACGTCGTCTCGAGAGGAGGCGCCGAACCATGCCCCAACCCGACTGGCTGAAGCCGTTTCCCGCGCCGTTCCGCAGGACCGTGACGGCGCTGCTGCGCTCGAAGGCCGAGCGGCGGATCGCCTGCTTCGACGCCGACGGCACGCTGTGGACCGAGGACATCGGCGAGTCGTTCCTGCGCTGGCTGCTCGCCGGACCGCTCGAGCACCTCGTCGCCGCCGACCCGGAGGTCTACGAGAAATACGAGGAGCGCGTCCGGCAGTCGTTGACCGACGGCTACGGCTGGGCGGTGCAGTTGATGGCCGGCCTCCGGGAGTCGGACGTCGCGCGTTGGACCCGGCAGCACGCTGCCGGCTGGCCCAACTACCGGCCCGCGATGCTGGCGCTGGTGTGCGGTCTGGCGGAATCCGGCATCGAGGTCTGGCTGGTTTCGGCCAGCAACCACTGGGTCGTCGCCGCCACCGGCATGCGCGTCGGCCTGCCGTTCGAGCGGACGATCGGCGTGCGGACCGAGGTGGTCGACGGCATCCTCACCGACCGGATCGTCGAGCCGATGCCGTGCGAGGGGGGCAAGGTGCTGGCGATCGACAAGTTCATCGGCCGGCGTCCCGACTTGGCTGTCGGCGACGGCCTCGGCGACCTGGCGATGCTCGAGTCGGCGTCGTCGCAGCTCTGCGTGGGGCTCAAGACGCGGCGCGAGGCGCCGTTGCTGCGCGTGGCGCGCGAGCGCGGCTGGCCGGTGCAGCTGTTCTGACGCCGCCGGCCGGAACCACGCGCGGCAGCGCTCGGCCCTCGCCCTGCGGGTGCGGGCCTACGCGGCTCCCCTACTTCTTCCCTTTCGGGCGGGCGTTCCAGATCGAGACCATCAACAGGGCCGAGACGCAGGCCAGACCGGCGAGCACGTAGAACACGTTGTCCCAGCGGCCGCCGGCGGCGTCCTTGAGCCAGCCGATGCCGGCGCCGGAGAAGATCGCGCCGGTGGCGCCCATCATCATCGTGAACCCGGTGGCGGCGGCGGCGGCCTTGGGGTGGATGTCGACCGTCGCCGCGCCGCTCATCAGCATGTCCGGCCCGTAGATCAGGAAGCCGGCGGCGCCGAGCAGCGCGGTGGCGACGAGCCACTCGCCCGCGGGGATCTGCACGAACACCACGCACAGCGCGGCGAGGGCGAACAGCATCAGCGCGCAGACCGGCGCGCGCCGCTTGCCGAAGAGCGTGTCGGAGATGAACCCGGCGGAGATGGCGCCCACCGAGCCGATGAGGGGCAGGGCGATGGCGGTGAAGGCGCTGCCCTTGATCGACCGGCCGTGGAAGTCGGCCATGTACTGCACGGCCCAGTTCATGAACGCGTAGCGCACCGAGTTCATGCAGAAGTAGCCGATGCCGAGCACCCACAGCACGCGGTTGGAGAGCATCTCGCGCAGCACGCCGCGCGCGGCGGGGACGGGAGCCGGCGCGTCGCCGGCGGCCGCCGGGGCCGGTTCGGGCTCCAGGTCGTCGCGCACCGGCGGGAACCCGGCGTCCCGCGGGTCGTTGCGCAGCCCGAAGGCGAACAGCGCGGTGACCGGCACGAGGATCAGCGACGGGACGAGAAACGCCGAGCGCCAGCCCCAGCCCGAGTCGCAGAGCGCGCCGGCCAGCAGCCACGACAGCACGTGCCCGACCTGGTAGCAGGTGGAGATCAGGCCGACGACGAGCCCGCGGCGCTTCGAGGTGGTCCAGTTGGAGATGGTCTTGACCACCAGCGACCAGCCGGCGGACT
>CAZMRP010000114.1:0-10316 GCA_964568275.1 uncultured Myxococcales bacterium | reverse complement strand
CCGGCCCGACCTGGCGCGACGGCGGTGCGACGGCGGCCGGGGCACGTCGTCCCGAATCGACATCCTGCTCCCCTTCCCCGCCGGACTAGTGCTAGGTTGCCGCGTCGATCAGGAGCGACGCATGTCGAAGCACTACGACGCGATCGTCATCGGAGCCGGCCTCGGCGGGCTCGGCGCGGCCGCGAAGCTCGCCCGGGCCGGGTACGGCGTGCGCGTGCTCGAGCGCCACGTGCAGGTCGGCGGGTACGCCAGCACCTTCGTCCGCGGCCGGTTCGAGTTCGAGGTTTCGCTGCACGCGCTGTCGGGCATCGGCACCGCCGGGCACGGCGGCGACATGCGCGAGATGCTGGCGGACCTGGGGGTCCTGGACCGGCTCGAGTTCCGGACCATCGACCCGCTCTACCGCACGGTGGCGCCGGGCGTGGACGTGACCCTCCCGCCCGGCTGGGAGGCGGCCGCGGACGCGCTGTGCACGGCCTTCCCGGCCGAGCGCCGAGGCATCGTGCGGTTCCTGGACCACCTGCGGGCCCTGCAGCAGGACGTGCTCACGATGACGCGCAAGGAGGGGCTCTCGGCGAGCCCGCTGCGGGTGATCTCGCAGTACCCGCGGGTGGCCCACGCGGCGTCGGCGCCGCTGGCCCCGTTCCTCCACCGCGAGGTCCGGGACCCGGCGGCGCGGCTGGTGCTGGCGCAGCTGTGGGGCTACTTCGGGCTGCCCCCGTCCCAGGTCGGGCTGCTGTACTTCGGCCTCGGGCTGGCCGGCTACGTCGAGTACGGCGGCACCTACCCCGTGGGCAAGAGCCAGGCGCTCTCGAACGCCGTCGCGGGGGCGGCGGAGGCCGCGGGCGCGGAGTTCACGCTGGGCTGCGGGGCGCGGCAGATCCTGCTCGCCGACGGCAAGGTCGCCGGCGTGGTGACGGACGACGGCGAGTCGCTGGCCTCGGACCTGGTGATCTCGAATGCGAGCCCGCACGCGCTGTGCGCCGGGCTGCTGCCGCCCGAGGCGGTGCCCGAGTCGTTCCGGCGCCGCGTGGCCGCGGGACCGATCAGCCTGAGCTCGGTCTGCGTGTACCTCGGCCTGGCGCGCACCGCGGAGTCGCTCGGGATCCGGGACCACGAGCTGTGGCTGAACGCCTCCACGGACATCGAGTCGCACTACCGGGCGCAGCTCGGGGTGGGCGCGCCCGAGGCGTACCTCTTCACCTGCTACAACGTCACCGACCCCGGGGCCTCGCCGCCGGGCACGGCGGTGGCCGTGCTGGTGTCCCTCGCGAACGGCAAGCCGTGGCTCGCGCTGCCGCCGGACGAGTACCGTGCGGCCAAGCTCCGCGTGGCCGAGTCGATGCTCGCGGGGGTGGAGCAGCGCTTTCCGGGCCTGCGGGACGCCATCGAGGAGGTCGCCGTGTCCACGCCGCTCACGAACCTGCGCTACACCGGCAACCCGGACGGCGCGATCTACGGTACGGCCAACACCCCCGCGGAGAGCCCGGGGTTCCGGCTCAACTACCCGGGTCCGGTACCCGGGCTGTACCTGGTGGGCGCCTGGACGCGGCCCGGCGGCGGGTTCGAGCCCTGCCTCAGCTCCGGCTACACCGCGGCCAAGCTGATCATCGGAGGTGCGGCATGAAGCCCGCCGGCGAGTACCTGCCGCTCCTCGTGGACGGCGTGCACGTCCTGGGGACGTTCGGCCAACAACTCTGGAACGCGCTCCGGCCGCGGCCCTTCGAGTATCGGCTCGAGGAGCAGCTCGCGGCCGTGGCGACCCACCACCCGGACCGCGTCCGCGTCCGGGTGATCCGCCGCGAACCGGCCGGGGTGTCGGCGGCGCTGCTCACGCTCGCGCCCGAGACGGGTCCGCTGCCGGTGTTCAAGTCGGGCCAGTACGTGAACGTGTTCGTCACCGTGAACGGGGTCCGGACGAGCCGTCCCTTCAGCCTGGCCTCGCCGGCCACGCGTCGGGACGCGTTCGCGATCCTCGTGCGGCGCCAGGCCGGGGGCTTCGTGTCCCCGCAACTGGTGGACCACACGGCCGAGGGAGCGACGCTGGAGCTCTCCGGGCCGGCCGGGGACTTCTTCTACAACCCGCTGCGCGACCGGCCGGACCTGCTGCTGGTGGCGGGCGGCTCGGGCGTGGCGCCGTTCCTCGGCATTCTCGAGGAGCTGGCCGCGCGGAACTCGCCGGTCCGCGCCGTGCTGCTGCTCGGGTCGCGCACCGAGTCGGACATCCTGGTGCGCGAGCGCCTGGCGCGGCTCGAGGCCGAGCGGCCGGACCACCTGCGGGTGAAGCACGTCCTCTCCGAGCCGGGTCCGGGCTGGGCGGGCGACACGGGGTTCATCGACGGCGCCTGCGTGCTGCGGCACGTGCCGGCGGAGCGGCTGGCGGGCATGAGCGCGTTCGTGTGCGGGCTCGCGCCGCTGCTCGCCCTCGCCCGGGCCGAGTTGCCGCGGGTCGGAGTACCCGCGCACCGCATCCGCACCGAGGCCTACGGTCCGCCCGCGGACGTCGCGGCCGAGCCCGGGTGGCCCCGCGGGCTCTCCGCGGACGCGCGGTTCGAAGTACGGCTCGCTCCGGGCAGCCGGACGATCCCGGCCCGGGCGGGCGAGCCGCTGATGAACGCACTCGAGCGCGCGGGCGTCGTGGTGCCGGCGCTGTGCCGCTCCGGCGTCTGCGCGACCTGCCGCACCCGGCTGCTCGAGGGGCGCGTGTTCCATCCCCCGGGCGCGGCGCTCCGCGCCACGGACCTCGAGGCCGGGTTCATCCACCCCTGCATGGCCTACCCGGTGTCGGACCTCGTGCTCCGGCTTCCGCCAGGCGACGGAACCCGCGCCGACTAGTCCCCATCGTCGAGCGCGATCGAAGGTCGTCCCGGCCTTCGTCCAGGGCCGACCGAAAACGGTCTGCGAGTCCGCGATCCACCGATCCACCTCCCGGACTTCCGACCTCGGTGACGTCCACGTCAGGCGCGCGACCTTCGACCTGCCGGTCGTCGGCACCAGCAAGTAGAATGGAGTGTCATGATCAGAACGCGGCGATCGCTTCCTGCACGGACGTTGAACTCGGTCCGGGAGGAATCGCCCGACAGCCGGCCCGTTAGCGATAAGGATCAACGATTACAAGGACAAACAGGCGGCGTGCCCTTTCGCACGGGGAGACGATTCCGGCGGGGTTGACTGGTCCCCGGATCTTGGACTATCTGCCTGCTTTTACGCCGTGGACCCGGCCGCTTCGGAGGCCGGGCTCGACGGGCGCAGAGGGAAGATCGCAGGATGAGCGATCGCACCGCAGAGTCGAGCTTGGCCGACTTCTTCTTCAGCGACACCAGCGATCCGCTGGTGCCGCCGCCCGACTACGTGGCTTGGAGGAAGGCGACGGCCTGGGCCACGAGCCTGTACGAGCCGCGCCTGCAGGGTCCGGCCGGTCCGCGGGTCCGGATCGACCGCGGGGGCGCCATCCGCCCGACCATCAATCTGAGTTCGTACAACTACATGGCGTTTGCCGAGGATCCGCAGGTCATCCTGGCCGCGCAAGAGGCCCTCGACCGCTACGGCACGGGCGCCTGCGGCTCGCCGTTGTTGTCGGGCAAGACGGACCTGCACGCGCGGCTCGAGGAGCAGCTCTCGGCGTTCATGCAGCGGCCGGCCACGATGCTGTACAACAGCGGGTTCGGCGGAGCGATGGGGGCGCTGGCCGGGTTGCTGCGCAAGGGCGACGTGGCGATCCTGGACGCCAAGTGCCATCTCTGTCTGATTGCCGGGCCCAACCTGGCCCGTGCCAAGAGTGTGTTCTTCGACCACAACGACCCCAAGTCCCTGGACGAGGCCCTGACCGCGACGGCCGGCAAGCGCCGCATCGTGGTGGTGGAGGGCATCTACTCGATGGACGGGGACATGGCCGACCTGCCGGCGCTGCTCGAGGTCACCGAGAAGCACGGCGTCGGCGTGATGATCGACGAGGCGCACTCGATCCTGGCCTGCGGCGCCCACGGCCGCGGCGTGACCGAGCACTTCGGCGTCGAGGACCGGGTGGCCCTGGTGTTCGCCACGTTCAGCAAGGGCTTCGCCTCGGTGGGTGGTTTCGTCAGCGGCAACGCGGACACGATCGACTACCTGCGCTACTACTCGCACCCCTACGGATTCTCGTGCGCGTTGCCGCCGTCCGTGGTGGCCGGCCTGCTCAAGGTGCTGGAGTTGGCCACCCGCGACGACGAGCGCCGGAACCGGCTCCGCGAGAACACCGCGTACTTCCGCCAGCGGCTCCTGGATCTCGGCCTGAACCTGGGCCATTCCACGACCCACGTGGTCCCGATCGTGATCGGCTCGGACCGGCAGATGCTCTACGAGCTGTGCCACGAGATGCAGGAGAAGGGCCTGTTCCTGGCCCCGGTGGACTACCCGTCGGTGCCCGAGGACCAGCTCCGGTACCGGGCGGCGATCACGGCGGCGCACACGAAGCAGGACCTCGACGAGGCCGTGGCGATCATCGAGGACACGATCGTGCGGCGGCTGTTCCCGACGCGGGTCAAGGCCGCGGCGGCGACGACCGCCGTCCCGACTGCGGACGCGGTCCCGGGACCGGGCGCGACCACGGCCGCGACCACGACCACGGTGCCGCGGGCGGCGACCGTCGGGTGGCGGGGCAAGGTGGACACGCTGCGGCAGCTCTCCGGTGCCGTGGCCGACGAGGTGACCGGCAGGGCCCGGCAGGTCCTCGGTCGGCTCTGGAAGCAGTAGAGGCGGGGGGCTGATGTTCCTGGGGATCGATATCTGCTCCACGGCGCGCCTGCGGAAGGCGCTCGAGCGTTCGCCGTTCCTCCGCGACGAGGTCTTCTCGGCGGCGGAGGTCGAGTACTGCGCCGGGGCGCGGGCGCCGGAGCAGCACCTCGCGGGGCGCTGGGCCGCCAAGGAGGCCTGCCTCAAGGCGGTGGGGCTCAGCGTGCTGGGCTACGACCTGAGCCGGCTCGAGGTGGTGCACCGCCCGAGCGGGCAGCCGGAGCTTGCGGTGCACAGTCCCGAGCTGCGCGCCGACCTGGAGCGGGTGACCGGCTCCCGGTCGTTCACGACCGTGCTCTCGATCAGCCACGAGACCGACTACTCCGTCGCCTGTGTAGTGGTGGTGCCATGACGCTCGTCTTCATGTTCCCCGGCCAGAACTCGCGTTACCCCGGCATGCTGGAGAAGCTGACCGGCCTGCACCGGGTCAACCGGCACGTGCTGGACTGGGCCTCGCACATCCTGGACCGCGACCTGTACGACCAGTACCGGGCGGACAGCGCGGACGCCTACGCCACGAACCGCGACGTGCAGGTCAGCGTGTTCCTGGCCAACCACATGTTCATGCAGGTCCTGGAGGCGTCCGGCGTCAACGCGGCGCTCTCCCTGGGCCTGAGCCTCGGCGAGTGGAACCACCTGGTGCACATCCGCGCGGTGACGTTCGAGGACGCGCTGCGGGCCGTGGAGCAGCGCGGGATGCTCTACGACCAGGGACCGCGCGGCTGCATGGCGTCGGTGTTCCCGATCGAGCTCGAGGAGCTGGACGAGGTGGTCGGCCGGGCGCGCTCGGCCGGCGTGGTCGAGGTGGTGAACCTGAACACGCCGCGCCAGTACGTGATCGCGGGGGAGCACCCGGCCGTGCAGGAGGCGCTTCGGCTGCTCGAGGCGGAGTACTTCGCCCAGGCGGTGATGATCGACCACCAGCTGCCGATGCACAGCTCGATGTTCGAGCCGGTGTGTCGCGCGTTCCGCCGGTACCTCGAGGGGCTCGAGTTCCGCCGGCCGGGGCGGCCGTACGTGCCCAACCGACTGGGCGAGTTGATCACGGACCCGGACCGCGAGACGTTCGTCGAGCTGCTGTCGACGCACGTCTGCCACCGGACCTTCTGGCGCAAGTCGATCGACCGCATCGCCGAGCTGTACCCGGACGCGTTCTTCCTCGAGGTCGGCCCGAAGAAGGTCCTGCACAACATGCTGGACAAGAAGTGGCGGCGCAACGAGAAGCTGTTCGTGGACAGCGGCGACGTGCCGCTCGAGCACCTCACGAGCGTGATCGAGTCCCTGCGTTTCCACGCCTTCCGCACGAACTGAGCCGGTCGGAGCCCCGATGGAGTTCGAGCAGCTGATCAGGGCCGGCCGGAAGCGGCCGCTCTTCGCCCCGGGAGCGACGACGGTCGCGGTGGACCTGGGTCGCGCCGAGCTCGAGCGGATGATCCCGCATCGGCCGCCGTTCCTGTTCGTGGACCGCATCCACGCCGTGGACCTGGCGGCCCGCGCCGTGCTCGGCACACGGACCGTGGACCCCGCGGACCCGGTGATGGTCGGGCACTTCCCCGGCGACCCGGTCTACCCCGGAGTGTTGCTGCTCGAGACGATGGGCCAGCTCGGGCTCTGCATCAGCCAGCTCGCCCTGTGGGGTCGGACCACGCCGGTGCCCGAGGATCGGCCGCGGTCGGTGCGGCTGCTCAAGCTGCACCACGCGTCGTTCCTTGCCGAGGCGCGGCCCGGCGACCGGCTGACCCTGGTCGGCCGGCTGCTGGACGAGCCCGGGGGCTACACCGAGACCCTCGCCGGGCAGGTCCTTCGGGGCGACACCCTGGTGGCGTTCGCGATCATGGAGGCGTACGAGCCCGAGGCGTAGCCCGGCCGGACGGCGGAAGGAACGACGATGGACAAGGCGCGGCGCGTGGTGGTCAGCGGCATGGCGATCAACGTCCCGATCGGGGACACGCTGGACGTGTTCTACGAGAACCTGATCGCCGGGAAGTCGGCCATCACCCATTGGCGGTTCGCGGACGCGGACAAGAGCCTGTCGAAGGTCGGCGGCGACCTCACCGGCTACGACACGGCGGCGAAGCTCGCCACGCTGGCGACGCGGCTGCCCGCCGACGTGACGAAGCGGCTCAAGCGGCTGGTCAAGAAGGCGCCGTTCTCCACGCAGCTCACGCTGCTCTGCGCGGCCGACGGGATGCTCGACGCGGGGCTCGCGGAGGGCTACGACCCGGACCGCATCGGCGTGGTGGTCGGCGGCCACAACCTCGCCAACAACCTGGTGTACCGCAACAACGTCCAGTTCACCGTGGAGCCGGAGTACATCGACTCGATGCTGGCCCTGCACGGGCTCGACACGGACCAGGCCGCCAGCGTCGGCGACGCGCTGGGCCTGCACGGGCCCGTGTACACGATGGGCGGGGCGTGCGCGAGCGCCAACTTGGCGCTGCGCAACGCGGTCGACGAGATCCGGCACCACGACCTCGACGTGATGATCGTCGCCGGGGCGGTGCTGGACTTCTCGCCGGTCGACCTGCAAGCGATGGCGATCATGGGCGCCATCTCCTGGAAGGCCTTCCACGACGAGCCGCACCGCGCCAGCCGGCCGTACGACGTCGACCGCGACGGGTTCATCCCGGCCCACGGCACCGGCGTGCTGGTGCTGGAGGAGCTCGAGCACGCGCGGCGCCGCGGCGCGCGCCTCCACGCCGAGGTGCTCGGCGTGTCCACGGGCTCGGACGGATCGCACCTGCCGGTGCCCTCGGTGGACGGGCAGGCGCGGACCATGCGTCGGCTGTTCCGGAGCACCGGCGTCCGGCCCGAGGAGGTCGACTACGTGAGCGCCCACGCGACGTCCACGCCGCTCGGCGACGTCGCGGAGATCCGATCGATCAAGGAGGTCTTCGGCAGCCACGCGCAGAAGCTGAAGATCAACGCGACCAAGTCGATGCTGGGCCACACCTGCTGGGCCGCGCCGGCCACCGAGACCGTGGCCGCCCTGCTGCAGATGCGGCACGGCACCCTGCACCCCTCGATCAACGTGGACCGCCTCGACCCCGAGGTGGACCTCGACGTCTGCGCCAACCGGGCCGTCGTGCACCCGGTGCGCACCCTGCTGAAGAACTCGTTCGGCTTCGGCGGCATCAACTGCTGCGCCCTGTTCCGCAAGCCGGACTAGCCCGGGAAGGGAGGCCCCATGCTGTACCTGGTGACCGGAGGCTCTCGCGGGATCGGCGCCGAGGTCGTGCGCCGGGCCGTGCGCGAGGGACACGACGTGGCGTTCACCTACCTGGGCAGCGAGGAGAAGGCGCGGGCCGTGGAGGCCGAGGCCGCCGCGTTGCGCCCGGGCAGCCGGGTCAAGGCCTACCGCATGGACGTGCGGAGCGCCGCCGAGGTGGAGCGCGTGGGCGAGCAGATCCAGGCGGAGTTGGGCGACCCGGAGGTCGTGGTGAACAACGCGGCGATCAACCGCGACAACCTGGTGGTGTCGATGTCCGACGAGGAGTGGCACGACGTGCTGGCCACCAACCTGCACGGACCGTTCTACGTCTGCCGGTTCTTCCTGACGGGGATGCTGGTGAACCGCTTCGGCCGGATCATCAACGTGTCGTCGGTGTCCGCCGGGGGCGCGTCGGGGCAGGCCAACTACGCGGCGGCCAAGTCGGGCATCGTCGGGCTGACCAAGACGCTGGCCAAGGAGTACGGGCCCAAGGGCATCACGGCCAACGTGGTGGTCCCCGGCTTCTTCGACACCGAGATGACCCGGGAGACGATGACCGACAAGTTCCGGGACTTCTGGGCCGCCTACTGCCCGATCCGGCGCATCGGCGACGTGTCCGAGATCGCCGGCGTGATCACCTTCCTCGCCTCCCCGGCGGCCTCCTACGTCAACGGCGCGGAGATTTCCGTCACCGGCGGCCTGGACCACGCCGCCTGAGCCGCGAACCGGAGCCCGACACCATGACCACGAACCCGCGCCTGAGCCAGGTCGGCATCGAGAAGCTCGGGGCCTACGCCGGCACCCTCGCCGTGGACCTCCTCGCCCTCGCCCGCCACCGGGACCACGACCCGAAGGACATCTCCGACAACCTGCTGGTGACCTCGCGGTCGATCAACCCGCTGTGGGAGGACCCGGTCACGATGGCGATCAACGCGGCGAAGGGGCTGCTGACCGACGCCGACCGCGAGGCGATCGAGCTGGTGATCGTGGCCACCGAGTCGTCGGTGGACCAGAGCAAGGCGATGAGCACCTACGCGCATCGCTTCCTGGGGCTCAAGCCGAACTGCCGCAACTACGAGGCCAAGCACGCCTGCTACGGCGCCACCTCGGCCGTGATGATGGCCGCCCACTGGCTCGCCTCCGGCGTGGCGCCCGGCCGGAAGGCGCTGGTGATCGCCACCGACCAGAGCCGCGAGAGCCTGAACGAACACTACGAGTACGTGATGGGCGCGGGGGCGGTGGCGCTGCTGCTCTCCGAGGAGCCCCGGGTCCTGCAGCTCGACCTGACCAAGAACGGCTACTTCACCTGCGAGGCGCTGGACACCTTCCGGCCCACCTCGCGCGTGGAGACCGGAAACAACGAGGTCAGCCTGTTCTCGTACCTCGACGCCCTGGAGGGGGCCTACCAGCACTTCCTCTCCAAGGCCGGGCCGATCGACCTCGACGCGTTCTTCCAGTGGCACCTGTACCACGTGCCGTTCGGCGGCATGGCCTTCCAGGCCCACCGCACGGCCCTGCGCCACTGGCGGTCGCTGAAGAAGAGCGAGGCCTACGCGCACTTCTCGCGCAAGGTCCTGCCCTCGCTGCGCTACAACATGCAGCTCGGCGGCACCTACTCGGCCAGCACGTTCTTCGCGCTCCTCGGACTCGTGGATTCCTGCCCCGACGTGAAGCCCGGGGACCGGGTCAGCCTCTTCTCCTACGGTTCCGGGTCGGGCGGCGAGTTCTACCCGGGCGTCATCGGGCCGGACGCCCGGGCCGCCTGCGCCGCGGTGAACCTCCAGGCGCAGCTCGACGCCCGCCGCGTGGTCACCCTCGAGGAGTACGAGACGCTCGAGCGCGAGCGGCAGCGCCTGATCGACTGCGGGGACTACGTACCCACGCACGACGTCCCGGCCGGCCACTACGCGGAGCGCTACGCCGGCCGGGGCGCGTTGGTGTTCCAGGGCATCAAGAACCACTTCCGCGAGTACGGGTGGAGTTGATGCGGGTCGCGGTCGACAGGGGGGAGCCCGCGGTCCACCGCCTCCGGCTCGCGCCCGGGGAGGGCGGGGGCATCCGGCTCGACGCCGCCGGCGTGACCGCGCTCGACGCCGCCGTGGCCGCGGCGGAGGCGAGCGACGAGTGCCGGGCGATCGTGCTCGAGGGCACGGACGGCGTCTTCTGCGAGGGCCTGGACCTCCAGGCCGTGGTGGACGGCGCCGCGGACGCGCCCAGGCACGTCCGTGCGTTCGCCGCCCTGCTCGGGCGCCTCCGGCGCTCGCCGCGGCCCGTGGTGGCCGTGGTGGACGGCACGGCGCTGGGCGGCGGCGTGGGCCTGGCGGCGGTCGCGGAC
>CAZMRP010000113.1:0-10458 GCA_964568275.1 uncultured Myxococcales bacterium | reverse complement strand
GCATCGGCATCGGCATCGGCGTCGGCGTCGGCGTCGGCATCGGCGTCGGCATCGGGTCCGATATCGCCGTCCATCGGGGTGTCCGTGGTGCCGTCGTCGGCGGGGCTCGCGTCGTCGCCGCAGCCGGCGGCGAGCAGGAGCAGCGAGAACAGGGCGAGCGGCGCGGTTCGCATGGTGGCCTCCCGGCCCGCAACGATAGCACGGACGACGTCGCTAGAACTGCCCCTTGAGGCCGAGCATCGGGAGGATCGGCAGGCCGGTGGTGTAGGTGCGGAGCGTGTAGTCGTAGTTGTAGCGCAGCGCCTCGGCGTTCTCCTGGTAGTAGACGTTCTGCACGTCGAGGTAGAGCGACAGCTTGAACACCTCCCAGTCGAAGGTCTTGTCGACGCGCAGGTCGAGCTGGTGGAACCAGGGCAGGCGGAGCGAGCCGCGATCGCCGGGCAGCCCGACGTAGGAGTCGCAGTCGGCGTCGTAGATCGAGCCCGCGACCGGGGTGCGGGGGAAGCCCTGGGCGACGCGGAAGCGGAAGCCGGCGGTCCAGCCCTTCCCGAGGTCGAAGGAGCCGAGGACCGTCAGGTTGAGCAGCTGGTCGAAGCCGCTGGGGGACCAGTCCTCATCCGGCCGGCGCCACTCCGACCGCATCAGCGTCAGGGCGATCCAGCCCCAGAACCAGTCGTCCGGCTCGTAGCGCACCAGCAGCTCGGCGCCGTAGGCCCGCGCCTCGCCGATGTTGTCGTAGTACAGCGGGACCTGCCGGCCGTCGCGCTCGACCAGCTCGTCGGTGCTGCGGACCACGTCGTGGACGGTCTTGTAGAACAGGTCGACTTGCAGCTCGATCCGGTCCCACAGGCGCTGTTCGAGGCCGAGGCCGTAGTGCCACGAGCGTTCGGGGACCAGGTCGGGGTTGCCGGCGTCGCGGTCGGACTGCTGGGGCTCGGGGGGTGCGCTGTACGAGCCGAGGCCGAGTTTGAGGGTCGTGCCGGGGACCGGCGCGTAGCGCACGTTGAGCCGCGGGTCGACCACCGCCTGGGCGGCGTTGCCGTACAGGTCGAGGCGCAGGCCCGGAATCAGCCGCAGGCCGTCCAGCGGCCGCAGCTCGGTCTCGACGTAGAACCCGGGCTTCCAGGTCCAGTCCGAGCCGACGACCTCGATCCGTTCCCGGCCGCAGAGCGACTGCCGCCGCCCGGAGGCGTTGGAGAGGATGTCCGGCAGCGCGGCGCGGGCCCGCTGCCACAACGCGGTGGTGTCCACGCCGAGCGTGAGCTGGAACTCGTCGGCGGCCTGCCAGGTCAGCTCCTCGCGGAGCTGGAGCGGCACCAGCTCGAGCTGCACCTCGAACAGCCCGCCGGAGCTGGCCTCGGCGGCGTTGTAGCCGACGCCGAGCAAGAGCTGGTTCTCGAGGCCCGCGCCGAGCTCGCGGACCCACTCGACCTGCCCGCGGTGGAAGCCGATCGCCGCGGCCTGCTCGCCGGAGAACGTGGGGTCGCGCTGGCTCTGGTTCTCGAACAGCACCGCCACCGAGTCGTCCGAGCCGTAGACGAAGAAGCGCAGCCGGTCGACCTCGGACGGCTCCCAGTCGACGAGCAGCTGGTAGTCCCAGTAGACCGGGGCGTTGATCGCCGAGAAGCTCGCGTCCGGCGCGAACAGCGGCAGCACGGCCGGCAGCACGGCGTCGATGTAGCTGCGGCGCACGCCGGCGGCGAGCGAGGCGTTCTGCGCCAGCGGGCCCTCGGCGAACGCCCCGGCGTCGAGCAGGTTGACGTCGAGGTAGCCGGTCCAGGCCTGTCGCGTGGGCACCCGCGGCACGACGTCGATGACGCCGGAGGTCACTCCGGCGTAGCGTACCGAGTAGTTGCCCGGATAGAAGTCGATCCGCTCCAGCAGGTCCGAGGCGAGCACCGAGCGCAGGGCGCCGAAGTGGTACAGCAGCGGGACCGAGATCCCGTCCATGTAGAACGCGGTGTCCAGGGGCTGCGACCCGCGGATGACGACCACGCCGGCGCCGCCCACCGGTCGCGCGACTCCGGGCATGTTCTCGACCGCGCGCAGCGCGTCGCCCCCGCTGCCGGGCATCTGGACGATCTCCCTGGTCTGGAGCGTGCGCCGCGTCACCTCGCGCGGCGGGCGCCGGCTCCGCACCACGGTCTCGAACGCCTGCGCCGTCCGTTCGAGCCGGTAGGTCACCTCGGTCCGTTCCCCCGCGACGACCTCCTCCTCCGCCTCGAAGGTGGCGAACAGCGGGGCCGACACCCGGACCTGGTACGTCCCCGGGGGCAGGTCGGTGACGAAGAAGGTCCCCTCGGCGTCGGTCAGCGCGACGAGCGGCTCGGTCAGCGGACCGCCCGTCACGGACACCGCGGCGGCCTCCACCGGGACGTCGTCGCCGATCAGCACCGCGCCGGCGAAGGTGATCTGCGGCTCGGGGTAGGCCCCGGCGTCGGGCGTCGGCGGCTCGGGAGCGGGCGGCGTGGCCGGCCCGTCCGCCGCCGCGTCACCCGCCGGCGGTGCGGTCTCGGTCGGCTGGTCGTGCGGAGCGTCGTCGTCGGGCGTCGGTGTCGGCCGACGGAACACGTACCGGTAGCGGAAGGTGGCCGGGATCGCCAGGCCGTCGCGCGTGGCGGGGGCGAAGGTCGACGCCAGAACGGCCGCCACGGCGGCCTCGTCGAAGCCGTGCCCCTGCGGCTCGAGCACGTCGACCGCGAGCACCGCGCCGGTCTCGTCGAGCGTCACGCGGCAGGGCACCTCGACCGTCTCGAGCTGCTCGGGGGCGTCGGCGGGCCATGTCGGATCGGGACTCGAGACCAGCTGCGGTGCGGTCAGGGTCTGGGCGGCTGCGGGAGCGGCAAGCAGGCCGGTCAGGGCCCAGACGCCGACGAGTCGGACCGGGAACCGGCGCGGGGCGGGAAGACGGTGGGAAGCGGGCGGCATCATCCTTCGCGGGAGCCCCTGTACCACGCGCGGCGCGGCGGCGGCCACCACCACGGCGACGACGGCGACGACGACGACCACGACCACGACCACGACGACGTGGGAGAGGGTGGACGCGAAGCGGGGAGGTTGATAGGAAGCGGGCGGGGGAGCCGGCGCCGGCGGCTCGGCCGGGCGCCACGCCCCGTGGAGGGTGGTCGATGAGGCTGGGGATCGATTTCGGAACGACGCGCATCGTCGTCGCGGCGGTGGACCGCGGCAACTACCCGGTGGTGACGTTCGACGGGCCGGACGGCGAGGCGCGGGACTGGTTTCCCCCGCTGGTGGCCGTCGCGGACGGCCGGCGGCTGTACGGCTGGGCGGCCTGGGAGGCCGGCGGCAAGGCCGGCACGACGGTCGTGCGCTCGATCAAGCGCGTGCTGGCCGACGCCGGGCCGGAGACGCAGGTGGTGCTCGCCGACCAGCTGCTGCCGATGTCGCGCCTGCTGGCGGAGCTGATGTCCGAGCTGCACCGCGCGCTGCGCGACGCGTCGTCGCTCGACGTGTCGCTCGAGGAGCCGCTGGCGGCGGTGCTCGGCGTGCCGGCCAACGCCCACGGCAACCAGCGCTTCCTGACGGTGGAGGCGTTCCGGGCGGCGGGGTTCGAGGTGCTGGGGCTGCTCAACGAGCCGGCGGCGGCGGCGGCGGAGTTCGTGCACGCCGGCGGCCGGTCGCCGACCCACGGCCGCGTACTGGTCTACGACCTCGGCGGCGGGACGTTCGACGCCTCGCTGGTCGACGTCGGCGAGACCGGCGCGGACGTCGTCGCCTCGACCGGCATCCCGACCCTGGGCGGCGACGACTTCGACCAGCTGCTGGCCGAGCAGGCGCTGGAGGCGGCGGGGCTGGACGAGGCGCTCCAGGACGGCCTGGAGCAGGCCGAGACGTTCCGGCTGTTCGAGGAGTGCCGGCGGCGCAAGGAGGCGATCCACCCCAACACCCGCTCGATCGTCGTCGACCTCGGGGTGGCGCGCGAAGGGTGGGGCGAGGTCAAGCTGCCGGCGGCGGCGTTCTTCGAGCGCTGCCGGCCGGCCCTCGACGAGACGATGCACGCGGTGCACGACGTGCTGGCCGAACGGCCGGGCGAGGACGTCGAGGTGGTCTACGTCACCGGCGGCGGCAGCGAGCTGCCGCTGGTCGGGCGGACGCTGCGCGAGGTGTTCGGACGGCGGCTGCGCCGGTCGCCCTACAGCCGCAACGCCGTGGCGATCGGGCTGGCGATCCGGGCCGACGCCCAGGCGGGCTACGTGCTGCGCGAGCGGTTCCACCGCAGCTTCGGCGTGTGGCGCGAGGCCGACGGCGGCCGCAGCGTGTGGATGGACGAGCTGTTCGCGCCGGACACCGTGCTCCCCGGACCGGACGACCCGCCGCTGGTGCGCGGCCGGAGCTATCGGCCCGTGCACAACGTCGGTCACTTCCGCTTCCTCGAGTGCAGCCGGTGCGGCGCGGACGGCCAGCCGGCCGGCGACGTCACGCTGTGGGACGAGATCCGCTTCCCCTTCGACCCCGCGCTGCAGGACCGGCCGGAGCTGGCGGAGGTCGAGGTGGTCCACGCCGAGGCGGCCCCCTGGCACGAGATCGAGGAGCGCTACACCGTGGACGCCTCGGGCGCCGTGACCGTCGAGATCCGCAACCTGACCGCCGGCTACGGCCGCAGCTACCGGTTGGCGCGCTGGGCCGCGGCCCAGCCGCGGCTGGTGCCCGGCAAGCGCCGCAAGCCCGCCGCCCGCGCGCCGCGAGCCCGCAAGTCGTAGGTCCCGGTCCGATGCCGCGCCCGGTCGACGTGCTGGTGATCGGCGCCGGCTTCGCCGGCGCGGTGCTCGCCGAACGGCTCGCCGAGGTCCACGGGCTGCACTGCCTGGTGCTCGACCGCCGCGACCATCCCGGCGGCCTGGCCCACGACGCGCTCGACGCGAGCGGCGTCCGCGTCCACGCGCACGGCCCCCATTGGTTCCGCACGGCCGACCCGGCCGTCCAGGCGCACCTCGAAGGCTTCGTGCGGTGGCGCCCCGTTGACTACCGGATCCTGGCCCGGCAGGACGGCCGTGACTGGTCGTTCCCGCCCAACCTGGCGACCTTCGAGCAGCTCGTCGGGCGGCCGGCGACGCCGGAGGAGTTCGAGCGCTGGCTCGGGTCGCAGCGGGTGCCGTGCGCCGAGCCGCGTCACGCCGAGGAGTGGGCGCTGGCGCATTTGGGCCGCGAGTTCTACGCGCGGTTCTACCGCGGCTACACCCGCAAGCAGTGGGGCCGCGAGCCGCGGGAGCTGGAGCCGACGGTGCCGGCCCGCGCGCCGCTGCGGAGCGACCGCGACGAGCGGGCGTTCGTCGAGCCGTTCCAGGCGCTGCCCGACGGCGGGTTCGCCGCGTTGTTCGCGCGGCTGCTCGAGCACCCGCGAATCGAGCTGCGGCTCGGCACGGAATGGCGGGAAGTGCGGAGCCGGATTGCGGCGCGGCACCTCGTCTGGACCGGGGCGCTCGATGAGTACTTCGACTTCCGCCACGGCCCGCTGCCGTACCGCTCGCTGCGCTTCGAGCGGGAGACGCTCCCGGCGGACCGGTTCCAGGCGGCGCCGCAGGTGAACTACCCGGGCGACGAGCCGTGGACGCGGATCGTGGAGCCGAAGCACGTGACCGGCCCGCGACCCCCGGGGGTGACGACGATCGTGCGCGAGTACCCGCAGGCCTGCGGTGCCGGGGACGAGCCCTACTACCCGCTGCCGACGGCGGCGGCGCGGGCGCTGGCCGCGCGTTACGCCGAGGACGCGGCGACGGAGCGCACCGTGACCTTCGCCGGGCGGCTCGGCACCTACCGCTACCTCAACATGGACCAGGTGACGGCCGCGGCGTTGGCGCTGGCCGCGCGGCTCGGGCCGCGGCTGCGGGCGGAGGGAGCCGGGTGAGCGTCGAGCTGGAACTGGTGGTGGCGCGTTGGGCCGAGCCGGTCGCCTGGACGCGCAACGTGCCGCGCTCCGTGCGGGCGACGATCCACGACAAGGGCGGAGAGCTCGACCCGCGGGACTTCCCGCGGGCGACGATCCTGCGGCTGCCGAACGTGGGGCGCGAGGCGCAGACCTACCTGCACCACATCGTCGAGCGGTTCGACGCGCCGGCGGCGGTGACGGTGTTCTGCCAGGGGCGTCCGTTCGACCACGCGCACGACCTGCACCGGGTGCTGCGGGCGCTGGCGGCGGGGCGCCAGACGGTCCCCGACTTCCGCTGGCTCGGCTTCACGATCGACACCGACGACGCGCGGGGCCGCCGGCTGTTCGTGCCCTGGAGCAAGAACGAGGACGGCCGCGAGCTGCGGCTGGACGAGTTCCACCGGCTGCTGCTCGGCGAGCCGGCGCCGGAACGGGTGCGGTTCTACCCGGGCGCGCAGTTCGCCGTCACCGCGGACCGGGTCCGCTCGCGGCCCCGCGCCTTCTGGGAGCGTGCGCGGGAGCTGGCCGTCTCGTTCCCCGACGCGGCGCACTGCTTCGAGCGGCTGTGGGACCGCGTGTTCGGCGTGGTCGGCGTCGACGAGGCGCTGCTCGGGGGACGGGACTGCGTGTACCTCAAGCCGATCAAGCGGGTGCACGACGGCGAGCCCGTCGCCGGCGACGGGGCGTCCGCGCGTCCGCCGCCTACGGGCAGGTCGCGCTGGCGACGGACGTGTTGCCGGTGATCGTGACGGTCCAGTTGCCGCAACCGAGCGTGCTGCCCCCGTAGAACCGGATCTCGAAATAGACCGTGCGGCTGGTGTCTCCGGTAAGGTCGTCCCACCGGATGTTCACCGACTCGTCGACCCCGGCGGCATTCTGCCCGCTCGGCCCGGTGCTGGAGCAACCCGAGCCGCCGCAGTGGGCGAAGACCTCGTAGTCGATGCCGGCGGGGACATCGAGCTGGATCCTGGCGGTCAGCGGGTAGTAGCCGGACGTCAGATGGTACTCGTTGACGCGGAACGAGAACCAGCCTTCGCCGAACCCCGTCCGGGTCAGGACGCCGGAGCCGGTGTCGCCCCAAACGGAGCCCAGGCTCACGGCGCCGGCGCACGTCCCGACGTTGTTGTCCAGCAGTCGTTCGCAGCCGTCGGCGACAACGTCGTTGCACTCGGCGTAGCCGTTGGCGCAGGCGCCGATCGAGCAGCCGCCGGTGGTGCAGGTGGCGCTCGCGACGTGCGGCAGCGTCGTGCAGTCGGTCACGGTCGCGCAGGAGGTGCCGCAGGAGGTCGGCGTGCCGACCGACAGCTCGCAGCCGTTCTCCGGGTGTCCGTCGCAGTCCAGCCAGCCCGCGTTGCAGCTCGCGTAGCCGCAGGGGCCGTCGCTGCAGTCGGCGCCGGTCGCGTTCGCCGGGGCGCAGGCGACGAAGCAGGTGCCGCAGTCGGAAAGCGTGTTCAAGGGGCGCTCGCAGCCGTCGGAGTCCAGCGTGTTGCAGTTGCCCCAGCCGGGGTCGCAGTCGGCGATCCCGCAGACCCCACCGGTGCAGCTCGGGACGGCGTGGGGGCGGACGCACGGCGTCGTGCAGCTCCCGCAGGTCGCCGGGTCGGACAGCGACGCCTCGCACCCGTTCGACGGGGTCCCGTCGCAGTCGTCCCAGCCGTCGAGGCACGTCATGACGCAGGCGCCGCCGACGCACGCCACGGTCGCGTTGGGCAGCGGCGCGCAGGTGGCGCCGTCGTCGACCGTGCCGTCGCAGTCGTCGTCGCGGCCGTTGCAGAGCTCCGGGGCGCCGGGGTGGACCTCGTGACGCGTGTCGTCGCAGTCGGTGCCGGAGCACGCCGCGTCGACGTGGGTGTCGCCGTCGGCGTCCGGTCCGACGTGCTCGCAGGTGCCGGTGGCGGGCCGGCAGGAGTCGAGCGTGCAGGCCACGCCGTCGTCGCAGACCACCGGGGTGCCGGGCCGGCACAGTCGGTCCGGTCCGCAGGTCTCGCTGCCGTTGCACAGGTCGTCGTCGGCGCAGTCGCCGTCGATCTCGCACGCGGGCGGGTCGGCGCAGCCGGTTGCGTCGGCGGAGCGGGGCGGGTCGCAGAGCTGCGGCGGCGTGCAGCGCTCGTGGACCAGCGCCCGCAGGCAGCCGCCCGTGCCCGGGTCGCACAGGTCGTCCGTGCAGCCGATTTCGTCGTCGCAGTCGACCGGCGTACCGGGGACGCAGCCGCGCGCCGGATCGCAGAGCTCCGCGCCGTTGCAGGCGTCGCCGTCGTCGCACGCCGCGTCGTCCGGCGCGTGGGTGCAGAGCCCCGTCTCCGTGGCGCAGTCGTCCACGGTGCAGGCGATCCCGTCGTCGCACTCCCCGGCGGTCGTGCAGGTCGCCGCCTCGGCGTCGTCCGCCGCGTCGTCGCCCGCCTCGTCGCCCGCATCGTCGGGCGGTGGAACCTCGCCGTCGAAGCCCTCGGGGCCGGGGTCCTCACCGACGTCCGAACCGATACCCGTCACGTCCAGGCCGCAGCCGCCGGCGATGGCGAGGACTGCGGCCGGGATCCACAACCGGCCTCCGGATCGTGTCGTTCGCATCTGCATCCCCTCGGGTCCGCGCCGCAACACGTGCTCATCGATGGTGTACCCGATAATCGGGGCGGGCGCCACCTCCGGGGGAAGGAGGGAAGGGTGGAGCAGGGACGCCGAAGGGTGCCGCGCGCCGGACCGGCGACGGGTCGTCGGCGGCCGTGTGGGGCAGGGTGCGCGGTACGGAGAACTCGGGTCGGTCCGGGGACGGCTACTCGGACGGCGGGCAGATCCTGGCTTCGAAGGTGCCGCCGCCCGTGAGGATCAGCTCGAACATTTCGCCCTCGGCCGGCGTCCAGTTGGTCTCCTGGGCGAACGTCACGTTGCCCTTGAGCAGCGCGCCCTCGCCCTCGCCGATCTCGCTGACCAGCAGGAAGGTCTGCGTGTCGTCGACGTCGCACATCCGGTCGTCGGCCTTGGCGCCCGTCGCCGCCGGGTCGGCGTAGATCCCGAACTCGGTGGTCGGCTGCCACTGGTTGAGCGGGAACGCGTCGCCCTGCTTGTACAGCCGCAGGTCGAGGCCGTGCCCCTCCTCGATCGAAATGGTGTCGCAGGTCGTCTCGGCGGTGCCGATGATGATCTCCCAGTACGGCAGCTCGTCTTCCTCGGCCACCAGGCGGGCGATGGCGTTCGTCGGCTTGACCTCGGTCTCCTTGACCATCCAGGCCAGCGGCGTCTCGACCGGCGCCGGAGCGGACGGCTCGAGCTTCATTTCGACGCCCTCGACCGTGCAGAGCTGGGCGACGAACGTGCCCTCGAGCGTCCCCTTCTCGTCCTCGTCCGTGCCGACGATGCGGAGCCGGCCTTCCAGCGTCTTGGTCGCCAGGTCGACCCGGGTGACCGTCAGCTCGGTTTCCTCCTCGCCGACGTTCCAGTCGCCCTCGTTGCCGAGGTACTCCATCGGGTCGAGGCGGATGGTCTGGTTCGCGAGCATGTCGCCCTTGGGCCCGGTCGGGAGGTTGACGTACAGCAGCGGGTTCTCGTCGCGCTGCAGTTCGATCATGTTGCAGTCGAACTCCTCGTTCTCGAAGACCGGCTTCGCGGTCAGCACCAGCTGGACCACCTTGTTGCCCTCCTCGATGCGGGCATAGGCGAAGTTCAGCTTGATCTCGGTGCCCTTCACGCTGCCGGCGATCTCGGCCTTGGGGCCGACGGCGGCGGGCTCGGCCGGCTTGGTCTCTTCGACCGGCTTGGTCTCCTCGACCGGCTTGGTCTCCTCGACCGGCTTGGTCTCCTCGGCCGGCTTGGTCTCGTCGACCTTCGTCGGGTCGGCGGCGGCGGTCGGTGTCGTCGGCGCGGCCGCGGCGGCCGGTTCGGCCGGCTTCTGCTCTTCCTTCTTCTTGCAGGCCACGGTCATCGCCAGGCACAGCAGCACCACGAGCCAGGTTCCCTTGCGCATCTTGTCCTCCTCTTTCGGCCGGCGCCACGTCGGGCGTCGCGGCCGGGAGGCTACGCTTGCCCCCCGGGATGTCAAGAGGGGCGCGCGCGGGCGGCGTGGAGTCGCAGTCCGGCCAGCACCTGGACCGCCCGCTCGGGGCCGTCGAACACAGGAATTCCGAGATCTTCCATGGTGTTGCGGAAGGCGTCGAGCCCCGGCTCGCCGCCGAAACAGGCGGCCAGCACCGGCTTGCCGGGACGGCGGGCGCCGAGGTCGCCGAACACCGCCCGCGGGTCGAACGACGACTCGGGGATGTGGATGAAGATCAGCAGCAGCGCGTCGACGTTCGGGTCCTCGAGCACCGCGGCGCCCAGCGCCTGGTAGGCGGCCGCCGGACCGCGGCGCTCGATGGTCGACCACATGTCGACCGGGTTGCGGACCGGCGCCCACGGCGGCGCGTGCTCGCGGATGCGCTCGAGGGTCTCCGGGGCGAGCTCGGGGAGCACCAGGCCGTGGCGGCCGCAGGCGTCGGCGGTGAGCACGCAGCCGACGCCGGTGATGCTGACCACGCCGAGGCGCGGGCCGGCGGGCGGCACGAGCCGTTCGAAGGCCCGCGTCTGGTCGAACAGCGCGC
>CAZMRP010000112.1:2359-10480 GCA_964568275.1 uncultured Myxococcales bacterium | reverse complement strand
ACAATACCGCGTCGGCCAACTACAGCACCGTCGGTGGCGGCTACGTCAACCTCGCCTCCGGCACGGCAGCGGTGGTCTCCGGCGGCGCCGCCAATCAGGCGACCTCGCCCTACGGCGCCGTCCTCGGGGGATACTCCAACACGGCGACCACCTCCTCCTATGCGACCGTGGGCGGCGGCTACAGCAACGACGCCTCCGGCCAAGCCGCCACCATCCCCGGTGGCTACGACAACACCGCATCCGGCGCCTTCTCCTTCGCCGCCGGCCGTCGCGCGCGGGCGTCGGGCCAAGGCTGCTTCGTCTGGGCCGACTCGACCAACGCGGACCTCAGTTGCCCGGTCAACAACCTCGCGATCCTCCGCTCGAGCAACGGGATCGTCTGGTACACGAACGCCGCGATGACCACCGGGGTCAGCGTCAGCCCGGGCAGTGGCACCTGGAACAGCATCAGCGACGAGGCGGTCAAGCGCGACATCGAGGCCATCGATCCCGAACTCGTGCTCGAGCTTGTCGGTTCGCTGCCGATCACGATGTGGCGCTACGAGAGCGAGGATCCGTCGATCCGTCATCTGGGTCCGATGGCGCAGGACTTCTACGCCGCCTTCGCGTTGGGTGACTCGGAACGACACATCTCCGTCGTGGACGCCGACGGCGTGGCCCTCGCGGCCATCCAGGCCCTCCAGGCGGAGAATCAGAGGCTTCGCGCGGACGTCGACCGGCTGTTGTCGCTGCACGAAGCGGCGCCTGAGCGGGTCGCCGCGGGTCCGGACCCGGGGAGCAGGCTCTCCTGGTTTGCCGTTCTGGGGAGTTGCGGAGTGGCAGCCGGCGTCGTGGTTGGCCGTCGCAGGAAGGGGGTCGGCAGGCCGTAGTGTCTCGACGTGGCGGCCGCGCGGTGGGGCCCGGGTTGGAGTCCGGTCGGTGTTTCCGCCCGCAGCGGCTCGCGGGTTCCGCGGCGTGGCCGCGTGGCTGGAAGGAGGGACGGATGCCTCGTGGCAAACACTCGGTGCCTCGTGCGGCGGCCGCGGTTCCGCTCGTGCTTGCGCTGCTTGCGTGCTCGCCGTCGGTTCGACTGGCCGGCGATGGTACCGACGCCCCGCAGGTGTGCGGTGACGGGATCCTCGCGCGCGGGGAGGAATGCGACGACGGCAACGACGAGTCCGGCGACGGTTGTGAGACGGATTGCCGATTCACCTGCTTCGCCCCGTCCGAGTGCGACGACGGTCTTGCCTGCACCGAGGATGACTGCGTGGCCATCGTCGGTGGACAGGTCTGTCGCCATGTCGTTCGGCCCGGTTGGTGCCGGATCGGCGACAGTTGCCATCCGGACGGCACGGCGTCGCCCGAATCCGCCTGCATGGCGTGTGACGCGGAGCTCGACCCCGCGGGCTGGTCGCCGGCGAGCGCCGCTACGCCGTGCGACAACGGTGAGTTCTGCGATGGTCCGGACGAGTGCGACGGCTCGGGTCGGTGCCTGGGCGTGGAGCCTCCGTGCCCCGTTGCCGCCTGCCTCGAATGCGACGAATCGACGGACGCCTGCCGGCCGGCGGACGCCGGGGCAGTCTGTCGCGATGCGCGGGGTCCGTGCGACATCCCCGAGCGCTGTGACGGCGCGGCCGGCGGCTGTCCGGCGGACGTCGTCCGTCCCGCCGGGGAAGCGTGCGACGACGACGACCCGTGCACCGCCCCCGATCGCTGCGACGAGACCGGGGACTGCGTTGGAGATCCCACCGCCGTCGAACCGCCACCGCCGACCCTTCGCAGACCGGAGAACGGCGCCGTGACGGGTTCCTTGCTTGCCGACCCGGAGGTCCGGTCGTTACGCCCACGGTTGAAGTGGCACTGGGAGAGCGACGGCTGTGTCGAGCCGGATTACGAAGTGCAGATCGACGATTCGTGCCCGGTCGAGGCCTTCCGGGACTGCGTCTTCCCGTCGCCCGAGGCCGGCGCGTCGGACCTGACCAGACGGGAATGGCGGCCCACCGCGGACCTGCCGGTGCAGACCGTTCCGCCGGTCGGGCGGCGGTACTTCTGGCGCATTCGAGCCTGCCGCGGGACCAACTGCTCCGGTTGGACGGCACCCAGGTACCTGGACGTCGGCCGAGTCGGAAGCGACTTCAACGGCGATGGGCGATCCGACCTGGCCGTTGGCGCGCCGAACGCCCTGGTGGTTTCGACGACCTCAGGCCGCGTCCAGATCCATCACGGTATGGCCGGCGGGTGTTCTTCCGTGCCGGATCTGATTCTCGCCAACCCGACGCGCGACACCATCCGCTTCGGCAATGCTCTCGCTGCCGCCGACTTCAACGCCGACGGCTTCTGTGACCTCGCGGTGGGCGCCTCCGAATCCTCCAGGGTGTTCGTCTTCGCCGGCGGACCCGGCGGTATCGAATCTGCCACCTGGATCGAACTGGAGCCGGAAGTCACGCCCGGAGGTGGCAGCTTCGGTTTCGCCCTCGCGGCCGGCGTCGACTTCGACAGCGATGGGCATCCGGACTTGCTGGTGGGCGCTCCAGCGACCGTCGGTCCGGCGGGATTGGAGGGCGCGGCGTTCGCCCATCGCGGGGGAGTTGCGGGCGTTGTGACCTCACCCGCCGCGAGGCTGACGCCGGTCGTCGGCGTTTCCGGCGGCGACTTCGGTTACGTCGTCGCCTGGGCCGGCGATGTCGACGGCGACGGCCACCCCGATGCGGTCGTCGCCAGCCGGAGCATGGCGGAGCGACCGATGTCCGGGGGATTCCACTGCTTCCCCGGGACGGCGGCCGGTTTGTCCGAGTCGCCATCGTCCGTGAACCTCACGCCCTCCGGGACTGGGTCCTTCTTCGGCATCGGCCTGGCGCCTCTCGGCGACGTCAATGGCGATGGACTCGCAGACGTCGGCTGCGGAGTTCTTCTTCCGGGAACCGACTTGGGTCTGTTCGTCTACGCCGGTTCCACGGCGGGCCTGCCGCCGACACCGTCGGCGGTGATCGTGGAGTCTCCCCTGGATCCGCACCGGTCGTTGGGCTTCGCTTCTGCGGGAGGTGCCGACCTTCATCTGGACGGCCTGGCCGACGTGGCCGTCGGTGCTCCCGATTGGGGGGAGGGTGGAGGCGACGGTCCAGGAGCGGTGCTTCTCTTCTCCGGTCACCCGGCCGAGTTCGTGGACTCGAACCCGGTCGCGGAGCTGGTCCCGACGCCGGCAGTCCGATACCAGCAGTTCGGCCATTCCGTGGCTTGGGCTCCCGATCTCGACGGGGACGGTCGTTGGGATCTGGTCGTCGCCGACCCCTTCGCGGATGGCAGCCACCGCAACACCGGTGAGGTACAGGTCTTCCTTGCCGGGGCTGCCGGCCTTCCAACCACACCGGCGATCGTGCTCACCCCGGTCGACGGGGTGCTGGACGCGGCATTCGGTTGGTCGCTCGCCGTCGACGGCCGAATCGTCGGGTGGTAGCTCCTCTCGACGGAGAGTCCGCGGCCGTTGAACCGTCGTCGGAAGGGCGGGCTGGCGCCATGCATTCCGTCGGCTCGCCGCAGCACGCGGGCGAGACGTCGCAGTCGACCACCCGCAGCGTGACTTCGATCCGCACCGGTCCGGCCTCACCGAGTTCCAGGTCGTCCTGCGCCTGCCAGTGGGCCGAGAGGCGCGCGGGGTCCATGCCGAATTGGATCAGCGCCTCCCGCACCGACCGCGCACGGTCGCACCGGACGCACGCGGCGCGATACGGGTCGGCTTCCGGCACCGGGGCCTGCCGCAGCTCGACCCGGACGTGCCCGACGTCCGGCGTAGCGCGCAGGAACGCCGCCACCTCGCGCAACATCTGCAGCCCCGCGGGTCGGATGACGGCCTTTTCGATCTCGAATTCGACTGGACCCGGCAGGACGAGTCGGTCGCCCTCGAGCCGGATCGGGCCCGCGCAGGCCGCCGTTCCGACGGCGCGACGAACGGGTCGGGGACAAGGGCGGCGGCCTGCGCGAGCTGCCGATCGCCGTCCTGCCGTGGGCGCGGCTCCCCGTGATCGGCACCTCGCTGGTGATCGCCGGCCCGTCGCGCGCCGCCCTGCTGTGCCGGCTGCTCCGGAACGAGTTCTTCGTCAACCTCGAGCTGCACGGGATCGACCTCTGCGCCCCGGACGACCCGGGCCTCGGGTCGCTCCGCGGACACCAGCCCGACGCCGCCGTCCCGCTGGCGCGCAAGCAGGAGACGCTGGCCGCCGTGATCCGCCAGTTCCGCGAGACCGGCGCCGAGTTCGTCACCCTCGCCGAGGCCGCCGAGCTGGCCTTCCAGAAGCCGCTCAAGAGCTGAGCTGCACCCGGCAGGCGCAGGCGCCGGCCCGCACGTCTTGCGGGGCGGTTCCCCGGTCCGGGCTCGCCAGCCCACCGGCGTCCGGGCCGGCTGGACCGTCGCGGACAGGGCAGCTAGACTCGAGCCGATGACGGCCAGGCTTCCCGAGACCCACCGTGCAGCACTGGAAGCCTATGCGGCGCGCCTGCGCCGGCGCTTCGCGGGTCGCCTGCGCTTCGTGCGCCTCTTCGGCTCCTGGGCGCGCGGCACCGCGGGCCCGGATTCCGATATCGATGTCGCCGTCGTCGTCGAAGGGCTGACGCAGGCCGAATGGGCGGAGGCGGTGGCGCTCGCCGCGGACTCCGAAATCGAAGGCGGCGAGCCGCTCGCGCCGTTCGTCGTGTCCGGCGCGCGCTTCGACGAGTTGCTTCGTCGCGAGCGCCGCCTGGCCACGGACGTCCTGGAGGAAGGGGTGGCACTGTGACGGACGAGAACGTGCGCCGCAACGTCGAGGACGAGCTGCGGCTGGCCGACAGTGCCCTCGCTGCCGCCCGGGCGCTCGTCGACCTGGGGCTCGCTCCCGATGCGGCGAGCCGCGCCTACTACGCCGCGCTGCACGCGGCCCGCGCCCTGCTCTTCAGCGTCGGCCTCGATCCCGGGTCGCATCGCGCCGTTCGCACGCTGGTGTCCCGGCACTTCGTCCAGACCGGCGTCCTCGCGCCCGAGCACTCCAAGGACTTGTCCCAACTCGAGGCGCTTCGCTCGGCCGGCGACTACGACACCGCCTTCGCTCTCGGTCCTGCAGAGGTCCGGCCGGAGGTCCAGAAGGCACAATCGTTCGTCGACGCCGTGCGCGAGATCCTCCGTCGCAACGGCCTCGCCACCTAGGCGCCACCCGGACGGTCGGCCGGCGGGCCGCCGTGATCCGCCAGTTCCGCGAGACCGGCGCCGAGTTCGTCACCCTCGCCGAGGCCGCCGAGCTGGCCTTCCAGAAGCCGCTCAAGAGCTGAGCGGCGCGCCGAGCATGAACTCCGCCCAGTCCTCCGGCGTCGCCGGCGGCCCCGATCCGTCCGGTGCCGGCGGCGCAGCCTCCGCGGCCGGCCGGTCGCTGCAAATCAGCCGTTCGCGGAACGCCAGCATCCGCCACTCCTCCGAGTAGTGCTTCCACCGGGCGCCGCAGCGGGCGCAGAGCCACTCGCCCTCCAGCCAGTACTCCGGTCGGACGGGCGGGCTCACGGCGAAGGTCGGCAGCTTCGAGGCTGCCCGGACCAGCGCGTTCTGCAGCTCGTCCATCGACCGGTCGGGGTGCTCCTTGCCGACCCAGAAGACGAAGCGCTCCCAGGCACACGGACACCCGTGCCTCGCCACGCCGCGGGCCAGCACCTCCGCCACCACCCGGTTCCGGTGTGCGGCGGCCTCGAGCATCTCCTCGCGCGTCGGCGCCCGCCGTCCCGTCGTCATCTGCTCCTCCACGTCGGGGCGCCCGCGCGGCGTGCGGCTCGCCGCAGCCCCGCGCCCGCTCAGCCCGCCGACCAGTACCGCACCCAGTCCACCAGCATCCGTTGCGGATACAGGCTCGGGTCGGGGTCCTCGGGCCACGAACCGCCGATCGCGTAGTTCAGGATCACGTAGAACGGGTCGTCGAACGGCGTCAGCCCGTCGATCGGGTCGCTGATGTCGAAGGTGTGGTAGTGCGTCTCGTCGACGAACCAGTCGATCGTCGTCGCCGTCCACTCGATCGCGAACACGTGGTAGTCGGCCGACACCGGTTCCCCCAGCGCCTCCGAGCCGCCGCTCGAGTCGTGCGCGTCGTCGCGCAGGAAGTGGATCGTCCCGTACACGGTGTGCGCGTCCTGGCTCACGAACTCCATCACGTCGATCTCGCCGCCGGCCGGCCACCACGAGCCGTACGGCGGGTAGCCGGCGTAGTCGTCCTTGTTCACCGGCAGCAGCCAGAACGCGGGCCACGAACCCTGCGCGCCGGGCACCCGGATCCGCGCCTCGAGCCGGCCGTAGCGGAACTCGACGTGCCCCTCGGTCGTCAGCGAGGCCGAGGTGTAGTTCCCCTGTCCCTCGTGGCCCCCGGGGAGCCCCGCGATCACGAGCTTCCCGTCCTCGACGTACTGGTTGGCCGGCTCGTCGGTGTAGTACTGCTCCTCGTCGTTGCGCACGAGGCCCAACTCGTTGCCCCACACCGAGCGGTCGATCTCCGGGCCGTCGAACTCGTCGACCCACACCAGCGTGCGCCCCTCGTCGTCGACGTCGCCCAGGCGCGGGCGACCGTCGTCGGCCTCGGCCTCGGCGTCGGCAGCGGTATCCGACTCGGCGTCGATTCCGGCGTCGGCGTCCGCGTCCGCGTCGGCGCCGTTGTCGAGGTCGGCGTCGGCATCCGTCCCGGTCGCGTCGTCCGCGGCCTCGCTCGTCCCGTCCTGCGCGACGACGACGTCGTCGTTGCCGTCGCACCCGGCGGCGACGACCCCCACGGCCGTGCCGGCCGCGACGAGCAGCAGTCTCCAGGACATCGGTCACCCCCTACCTTTCGAACGCACCCAGGCTCGCCGGGTCGGCCCAGCACCGCTCGTCGAAGTCGACCGTGCGCTCCGCCAGCGGCCCCGCGCGTCCGACCGCCGGGCTGTCCGCCTCGAGGTGGAAGTCCTCGGCTCCGGCATCGACGAGCCGCGGGTCCTGCTGCACCAGCGCGTCGGTCTGCGCCAGCGTCACCCCCGCGTCGTTCGGGATCCCCGTCATCGTGAACCCCGCGTCGTCCGCGTGGAACCACAGGTTGCCGGTGAAGGCGAACGAGGCGGGGTCGGTGTCCGCGCCGATGTTGGCGAACGTCCGCAGCGCCGCGTCCACGACCACCACGTTGTGGTGGAACCGCCCGTCCTTCGTCAGCGGCATGAGGTCGGGGCGCTCGTTGAGGATCCGCAGCACCCAGCGCTCCGGGCGCACGATCGTGTTGTGCGCCACCAGGCACGAATCCTCGCAGCCGACGAACGCCACGGGCGCCTGGCTCCCGACGAACACGTTGGCCAGCACCCGGATGTCCGAGGCTTCGTAGCCGATGCCCGGCGGCCGGAAGTAGGCGTCGCCGGTCGAGCCGCCGAGGTTCACCCCGCGCCCGCCGACGTGGCGCAGGAGGTTCCCCCGCACCTCGACGTTGCGCGACCCGCCCTTGGCCTGCACCGCGTTGGCCTCGGTGTTGCCCGGCGTATGCTCGAAGGTGTTGCCGGCGATCAGCCCGTCGTGGCAGCCGACCATGTCGATCCCCGACCCGCCGGCGCCCCAGCGCAGGAACCGGCTGCGGTAGACGACGAACCGGTCGAGGCCGGAGAGCTTGAGCCCGTCGCGGTTGCCCGACGGGCCGACGTCGCGGATCTCGACGTTGCGCACCACGACCGGCCCGGCGGGCGTCGCGTAGTCCCCGCCGTCGTCGATGTTGATCCCGTTGTCGGTGCAGTTCTCGACCACCAGCCCGTCGAGCACCACCCAGGCCGGGTCGGAGAGCTGCAGCGCGGTGCCCGCGTCGCCGAACACCGGCGGTGCCTCGCCCGCCGCGGCGACGATCGCAATCGGCTGCGCCTCGGTCCCCTGGAGGTTCGCGAGATACGTCGAACCGTACCGGCCGGCGTGCACGACGATCCGGTCGCCCGGGACGGCGGCCCCCGCCGCGTCCCCGAGCGTCGCATAGTCGCGTCCGGCGCCGACGTGCAGGTCGCGCAGCCAGACGAAGCCGTCGTCGAACATCGTCGGCGGCCCGCCCGTGCACGTCCCGCCGCCATCGTCGGCGTCGGCATCGGCGTCGGCGTCGGCGTCGGCGTCGGCGTCGGCGTCGGCGTCGGCGTCGGCGTCGGCGT
>CAZMRP010000112.1:0-2259 GCA_964568275.1 uncultured Myxococcales bacterium | reverse complement strand
CTCCGCCGGTCGCATCGTCCGCGGCCTCCGACGTCCCGTCGTCCGCCGCATCGCTCGCGCCGTCGTCATCGCCGCAGCCGGCCCAGGCGGTCCAGGCCGCGCAGCACAAGCCCCATCGCAGCAGGTCGCGCATCGGTCACCTCCCGGCCTCGAACGCCGCCCTGCAGCACAGCACGGGCGGCGCGGGCGCGCAAGGTCGCCCGCTCCGCTCGGGCGCCGCCTCCCCCGCGCTCGACTTTCTCGACTTCCCTGTGCTATTCGGGAGCCGTGCACGTGGTGTTGACCGGAGGGGCCGGGTTCATCGGCTCGCACCTCGCGGAACGGCTGGTGGCCGAGGGTCACAGGGTCCTGATCTACGACGCCTTCACCAAGCAGTACCCGGCGGCGATCAAGCGGCGGCACGTGGCCGCGGCGCTCGGCCTGCCGGGCTGCTCGCTGATCGAGGGCGACGTGCTCGAGGCCCAGCGCTTCGAGTCGGTGTTCTCGGCGCAGGCCGTCGACGCCATCGTGCACCTCGCGGCGCACACCGGCCCGGTCTCGCCGGACACGGCGCGGGCGGTGATCGAGGCCAACGTGCTGGGGATGCAGATCGTCCTCGAGCGCGGCCGCAAGCACAACGTGCAAAAGTTCGTCTGTCTCTCCTCGGCGGCGGTCTACGGCCTGCGGCACCAGGGGCCGTGCAAGGAGACCGACCCCGCCGACCGCCCGCTCAGCGCCTACGCCGCCTCGAAGAAGGCCGGCGAGTCGTTGGCCTGGCTGGCGCACCAGCAGCACGGGGTCGACGTCGCGGTGCTGCGGGCGTTCGCCGTCTACGGCCCGCGCCAGCGTCCCGACCAGGTGATCCACCGCGTGGCCCGCAAGCTGCTGGCCGACGAGCCGCTCGAACTGCCCGGCGACGGGACGCAGGTGTTCGACTTCGTCTACGTCGATGACGCCGTCGACGCCGTCGTCCGCGCCCTCGACGCCGTCAAGGGCTTCGAGGTGATCAACGTCGGCAGCGGGCGCGGCACCACGCTCAACCTGCTGGTCGAACGGCTCGCCGCCGTCTCGGGCCTCGCCCCCACCGTGGCCTTCGGCCCGCCCGACCCCACGATCCCCCCGGTGAGCCTGGCCGAGCTGGCGAAGGCCGAGCGGCTGCTCGGCTGGCGTCCGACCACCGAGCTCGACGACGGCCTGCGTCGGATGCTCGGCTGGATGCGCGCCGAGGAATTCGCGGACGAGGCCTAGGAGCAGGGGCGAGGGGATGGGGGAGAGGGGGCGCTCCCGGCGCGAGGATCAGGCGGCAGGGGCGGCGCTCCGGCGCTACGGGGACATCGTGCTGGCGGTCGCGGTCGTCGCGGTCGTCGGGATGATGATCCTCCCGCTCCCGACCCCGCTGCTCGACGTCCTGCTCGCCACCAACGTCTCGCTCTCGGTCCTGCTGCTGCTGGTCACGTTGTACGTCCCCGACGCCCTGCGCATCACGGCGTTCCCGACGATCCTGCTGGTCACGACCCTGTTCCGCCTGGGGCTCAACGTGTCGACCACCCGCTTGATCCTCGGCCAGGCCTACGCCGGCGAGGTGGTGGGCGCCTTCGGCGACTTCGTCGTGGCCGGCAACGTCGCCGTCGGCGCCGTGATCTTCCTCGTGCTGACCGTGATCCAGTTCGTGGTGATCGCCAAGGGGGCCGAGCGGGTGGCCGAGGTTGCCGCGCGCTTCACGCTGGACGCCCTGCCCGGCAAGCAGATGAGCGTCGACGCCGACCTGCGCGCCGGGTTGGTGACCGCCGACGAGGCGCGGGCGCGGCGGGCGGCGCTGCAGCGCGAGAGCCAGTTCTACGGCGCGATGGACGGCGCGATGAAGTTCGTCAAGGGCGACGCCATCGCCGGGATCGTGATTACCCTGGTCAACATCGTCGCCGGCCTCGCCATCGGCACCCTGCAGCTCGGCCTGAGCGCCGGGGACGCGATTTCGACCTTCGCCACGCTGACCGTAGGCGACGGCCTCGTCTCCCAGATCCCCGCGCTGCTGCTCTCCACCGCCGCCGGCTTCGTCGTCACCCGCGTGGCCGCCGAGGACCCCGGCACGCACCTCGGCGCCGACATCGGCGCCCAGATCGCCGGCCAGCCCAAGGCGTTCCTGATCCTCGCGGCCCTGATGCTCGGCCTGGCCGTCGTGCCGGGCCTGCCGTTCGGCCCGTTCGTGCTGCTCGGCCTGTTCGCCGGCCTCGCCGGCTGGCGCCTGCGCCTGCGCGAGCGCCGGGCGGGCGCCGCCGCGCG
>CAZMRP010000111.1:3713-10538 GCA_964568275.1 uncultured Myxococcales bacterium | reverse complement strand
GGGCGCGCGACGACGAGCGGCGCGGCCTGCCGGCGGACGGCCGCCTGGCCGTCGCCGACGAGGTGCTCGAGACGCTCGCCGACCGGGCCTTCGGCGACGCGCGCCGCGCGCTGAACACGCTCGAGACCGTCGCCGCCTTCGTTCGCTCCCGCGGCGGCGACCGCGTGGGGCTCGACGACCTGCGGGCCGCCGAGGAGGCCCCGACCTTCCGCCACGACAAGTCGCAGGACGCGCACTACGACCTGTCCTCCGCCTTCATCAAGAGCCTGCGCGGCTCCGACCCCGACGCCGCGGTGTACTACCTGGTGCGGATGGTCGAGGCGGGCGACGACCCGCTGTTCCTGCTGCGCCGGATGCTGATCTTCGCCTCCGAGGACGTCGGCCTGGCCGACCCCGCCGCGATCCAGCGCGTCGCCGCCCTCGACCGGGCCTTCCAGCGCGTCGGCCTGCCCGAAGGGCTGCTCACCTTGACCCAGGCCGCGCTGTACCTGGCGCTCTGCCCCAAGTCGAACTCGGTGCTCGGCGCCATGAACGGCGCGCGCGCGGAGGTGGGCCGCAGCGGCCCCGTCGAGGTCCCGCTCAAGCTCCGCAACGCCCCCACGGGCCTGATGCAGGGCCTGGGCTACGGCTCCGGATACCGCTACCCCCACGACGAGCCGGGGCACGTGGCGCGGGCCGAGCGCTACCTGCCCGACGGCGTGGGGGAGCCGGCGTTCTACGAGCCGGGGGAGAACGCCTGGGAGCAGCGCGCCGTCGAGCGGCTCCGGCAGCTCGGGGCGTGGCCGCCCGCGCACCGCCGCGGTCCCGGCGGGCCGGGCACCGACCGCTAGGCGCCCCGGACTACGGTGCGTCGGGCGAAAGGCGCAGCAGGAACACGTCCCGCTCTCCGCCGCCCGAGACGGTGGTCGCACCGAGCGTCAGCGCGCCGTAGAAGATCCCGCCGGCGAAGACGTCGCCGCCGCCGGCCGGAGCCGCCGCCGCGACGTAGACCGGCCGCTCCCCGCCGAACCCCGCGGTCCAGCGGTGATGGCCCGCGGCGTCGAGCCCCACGAGGAACCCGTCGTCCGCCGCCCCGCTCTCCAGCATCGGTCCGCCGAAGCTCGTCGCGCCGCGCAGCCAGCCGCCCATCACGTAGCCGTCGTCGACGCGGACCAGCGCGATCCCGGAGTCGTAGCCGACGTCGCCGAAGGACAGCGCCCAGCCGACGGTGCCGCCGGCGTCGAGCGTCCACAGGGCCGTGTCGTAGGCGCCCCGCGCGGTCAGCGTCGCGCTCCCGACCGGCATCGTACCCTCGAACGTCGCCAGCACCGCCACGCCGCCGGCGCCGTCGGGCACGACCTCCTGGCCGATCTCGCTGTAGCCGCCCGAGTACTGCCGGACCCAGCGGAACGACCCGGCCGGGTCGAGCGACAGGACGAAGACGTCCTGGCTGGTCGTCGCGGTGCGGACCGTGCCGAAGAAGTCGGTCGAGTCGAGGAACGCGCCGGTCACGTAGACGTTGCCGGTGGCGTCGGCCGCCACCCCGCCGTTGTCCGCGGGCTGATCGGTCACCCAGCCGCGCGACCAGACCACCGTCCCCTCCGTGTCCAGCGCCGCCAGGAAGCCGTTGGTGCTGCTCGAACCGGTCGGCAGTTCCCCGTCGCCGAAGTCGACGCCGAACATGTAGGCTCCCGTGACCCAGACCCGGTCGAGCGCTTCGTCCGCCGCGAGGGCCTGGCAGAACTCGTTGCCCGTGCCGCCGAAGGAGTCGAGCCACAGCGCGTTCCCGTCGGCGTCGAGCGCGAAGATCGCCACGTCGGTGCCGCCCGCGGAGGTCGCGGTCCGGCCGCCGCCGAGGTCCAGCGTGTTGTGGAACTCCGCGCAGACGTAGCTGGTACCGCTCGCCCCGACGACGACCCCGCGGGCCGCGGCGTTGCCGAGCGCGACGGGGCGCAACGCCCAGCGCAGCGCGCCGTCCGCGTCCCAGGCGGCCACGAACAGCCCCTGGTAGGCGAACGGCCCGCGCGGCCCGTCGCCGAAGTCGACCGTCCCGGCGCCCGTGAAGCCGGCGGCGACGACGCGGCCCAGCGCATCCTCGTCGAGCGCCGCGAGCCCGTCGTCCGCGGCGGCGCCGAAGCCGACCGCCCACTCGACCGCCGGCACCGGCCAGACCTCGGCTTCGGCTTCCGCATCCGCGTCGGCCTCGGTCTCCGCAACGACGTCCGGCTCGACGTCCGCGTCGGCCTCCGCCTCGGCGTCGGCGTCCGCGCCGAGGTCCGGCTCGACGTCCGCGTCGGCGTCCGCATCGGCCCCCGTTTCCGTCTCGGCCGGGACGTCCGCCGTCGCGTCGTGCGTCGGGTGGGACGTGTCGTCGCAGGCGAGCCCGAACGTCCCGGACAAGGTCACCAGCAGCACCACGGTCGTGTTGCGCATGCGGTCCAGCGTAGCGGGCTCTCGCGGACTGCGCAAACGTGTGCGCCCGCCGGAAGACCCGGCCCGCCGTTCGTGCCGGCGGTCCGTTGAATTCCTTCGATGGGAACTCTACAATCCGATTCGCATGGTCGGTTCCCCCTCCCATCGCTTCCTCCCTCCGCCGCTCGTCGAAGTGGTATCCCGATGACCTCGAAGCCGACGCCGGTCGCGCAGCCGCCGCGACCCACGAAACCGCTGCCGACCGCAGAAACGACGCCGCCGATGAAGCCGCCGACCAACCTCATCGGCTACGTGCTCGATCGGCCGCTCGGCAAGGGCGGCATGGGCGCCGTCTGGGTGGCCCGTCGAACCTCGACGGACCAGGAGTTCGCGATCAAGTTCCTCAAGGAGGAGTACGCCGAGGACCCGACGTATCTCGCGCGGTTCGAGCGCGAGGTGGCGGCGTTGCGCGCGATCCGCCATCCGAACGTGGTGGACATCTTCGAATGGTCGATGCCGCGGGACCTGCCGGGCTCCAAGCCCTACGTGGTGATGGAGCTGCTGCACGGCGAGGGGCTGGACCAGTTCGTCCGCCGGCAGCGGATCGTGCCCCCGCGGCTCGCGGTGAAGATCATGCTCCAGATCCTGGACGGCCTGGGGGCCGCCCACAACGTCGGCGTCGTCCACCGCGATCTCGGCCCGTCCAACGTCTACCTCTCGCCGCAGAGCGCCGGCAGCTACCTGGTTCGCGTGCTCGACTTCGGCCTCGCTCGCCGGCTGGTCGGCGACGTCGACGGCGAGCCGGTCACCCAGTCCGGGACGCTGATCGGCAAGCCGGGCTACATGGCCCCGGAGTCGTTCGTCCACGACCCGGGCGACCGTCGCGCCGACCTCTTCGCCTGCGGCATGATGCTGTTCCGGATGCTCGCGGGGCGCCTGCCGTACCGCGAGTCGAAGGCCCAGCTGTTGTGGGCGGAGCGCCTGTCGGAGCGGAACCACAATCGCGAGTACGCCTCGATCCGCGAGTTCGCGGGCTGGATCCCGGAGCGCCTGGCCCTCGTGGTGACCAAAGCCGTCCGGCGCAATCCCGAGGAGCGCTACCGCTCCACCGAGGAGATGCAGCTCGACCTGATGAGCATCGACGACGGCCTGCTGCTGCGGGCGGGCGAGGCGGTGCCCGCGCTGGCCGCGGCGCCGTCGGTTCCCGACACCAGCAGCAGCGTCTCGCCCGGCTCGCTCAGCGGCACACGCCCGGACGCAACGCTGCCCGGCCGGCGGAAGAGCGTGACCCTCGCCGTCGTCCTGAGCCTCGTCGCCGTCCTGGCGGTCGCGACCACCGCCCTGCTCGTCTGGAGACCGTGGGCGGGCGACGAGACACGCCCCGCGGGCGACGTCGCGAGCACGTCCGACGGCGCGGCGACCGTGCCGGCCTCCGTCGCGGACGCTGCGTCGGCCGTGCCCGGCCCCGAGGCCGGCCTGGTTTCGCCGCCGGCCGAACAGGACTCCGCGGCGGACGCCGGAGTCGCGGCCGACGATGCGGCCTCGCCCCCCGGCGAAGCGGACGCGACTCCCACCGTGCTGGTCGTGCTCGCGGGGGTGCCCGAGGGTGCGACGGTCAAGGTCGGCGCGCTGGTACCGGAGGGCGACCCGCCGAAGGTTCGCGTCCCGCGCACCGAGGAACTGCTCGAGGTGGTCGTGGAGGCCCCCGGCTACCGCAAGTTCACGGAGCTGGTCCTGCCCACGATCGACCGTCTGGTGAACGTGCGGCTGGAGCCGCTCCGCGCGACGACGTCGGGCGGCACCCGGCGGCCGCCGCGCGACGCCGGTGCGCCGCGGGAGGCGGGGACGGCCGTGGTCCGACCGATGGAATGGACGGACGACTGATTCCCCTCCGGATGGAGTACACTTGCGGGTCGACGGCGGTCCGGCGCCCCGGCGCGCCGGATTCCTGCAACGGGAAAGGACGGCACACGATGCTCACATCCGCGACGCGACGCCTCGGTCCGCGGGCCGGCGCGTGGGCGCTGCCCGGATTGCTGGCGCTGCTGGTCCTCGCGCCGGCGGCCGCGCAGCCGGCCGCCGAGGACGCCCGCGCCCAGGCCCGCCAGGCGTTCGAGACCGGCGTGATGTACATGCAGATCGAGGGCTGGGAGGAGGCCGTCGTCGAGCTGGAGCGGTCGCTCGGCCTGCACCCCACCCGGGCCGCGCTGTACAACCTCGGGCTCTGCCACCAGAGCCTCTCCCGACCCGCGGACGCGATCCAGGCCTTCCAGCGCTTCCTGCGCGACTACGGCGCGTCGGCGCCCGAGAACGAGCGGGCCGAGGTCGAAGGACTGATCCGCGGTCTGCAACCCCAGGTGGGCCGGCTCGTCGTGCGCGTGAGCGTGCCGGACGCGGCGGTGGCGGTCGACGGCGATGCGGTCGGCCGCTCGCCGCTGGCCGACGATCTGATGCTGGAGCCGGGCGAGCATCTGGTCGAGGTGGCCCTGGACGGATACGCGCCCGTGCGCCGCGAGCTGCGCCTGGCGGCGGGCGAGTCGGTCGTGTTGGACCTGATGCTGGAGGTGCTCGGCCGATCCGACGGCGGGACGACGGCGGGCGTCGGTGCGGTCGCGCCCGACGGCACGACGACCGCCCCCGGCGACGACGGACTGAGCCCCGCGCTGTTCTGGACGATGCTCGGGGTCGGCGGCGCCGCCGGGATCGCGGCCGGTGTCGTCGGCGGGCTCACGCTGGCCGGCGCGGCGGACTACGCGGACGATCCCTACCGGACCGCCGAGCAGCGCGACGAGGGACGACTGTGGGCCCTGGGGACGGACATCTGCATCGGCGTCGCCGCCGCCGCCGGCCTGACCGCGCTGCTCGTCGCGTTCTGGACCGACTGGGGCGACGACGAGGCGCCCGCGGACGACGGGAACGACGGCGGGGCGACCGCCGTCTCGCCGTTCGCCCTGGACGGCGGCGCGGGTCTGCTGATGGTGGGACGGTTCTGAGCGGCGGGGCCGGGCGAGAGGAGGAACGGACGATGCCTCGAGGACGGACGGAGGTCGTGCTGGCGCTGGCGCTCGCGCTGCTGCCCGCCTGCAGCCTGCTCACGTACCAGGAGGATCCCTACGATGCGGTCGACGACGGCGAGGACGACGCGAGCGGGGACGCGCCGACCGACGTGGACGTGGCACCCGACGCCGACGCCGACGTGGAACCCGACGCCGACACCGAGGATGGGGAGGTCGAGGCGGACGGCGACGTGCCGGTGACCTGCGGGGACGGCACTGCCGACCCGGGCGAGGAGTGCGACGACGCCAACGACGTGACGGGCGACGGCTGCGAGGCAGACTGCACCTACTCCTGCCATCTCGACGCGCACTGCGACGACGGCGACCCGTGCACGACGGACCGCTGCGCCGAAGGGGGCACCGGCCGGGTCTGCGCGAACGAGATCGTCTCGGGCGCGTCCTGCGACGACGGGAATCCGTGCACCACCGGCGAGACGTGCGACGCCGCCGGCGCCTGCACCGGCGGGACGAACGTCTGCGAATGCGGGACGACCGGGGACTGCGCGGCGTTCGAAGACGGCGACCTGTGCAACGGCACGCTGATCTGCGTGGACAGCGCCTGCGTGGTCGACGCGGCCACCGTCGTGACGTGCGACACGACCGGCGACACGAGCTGCCGGCGGACCGCGTGCGTTGCGGCGACGGGCGCCTGCGAGGCGGCGAACCTGCCCGCGGGAACCTCGTGCGACAACGGCGTCTTCTGCGACGGGGGGCCCGAGGTCTGCGATGGGGAGGGCAGTTGCCTGCCCGGCGTGGCGCCCTGCCCGCCGGGCTCCTGCGTCGCCGGCTGCGACGAGACGACCGACACGTGCCTGATGTCGCTGGCCGGAACACTCTGCCGTCCTGCCGTCGGGATCTGCGACGTGGCCGAGACCTGCGACGGCAGCAGCTCGGACTGCCCCGACGATCGACTGGGCGCCGCGGGCACGGTGTGCCGTCCCGCCGCCGGGTTCTGCGACGCCCCCGAGACCTGCGACGGCAGCTCGGCCGTCTGTCCCGCCGACGCCCGCGCTGCGGTGGGCACCGTGTGCCGCGCCGCGGCGGGGCTGTGCGACCGGGCCGAGACCTGCGACGGCATCGGGGTCGACTGCCCGGCCGACGCGTTGGCGCCGGCCACCACGGTCTGCCGCCCCGCCGCCGGGGACTGCGACGCGGCGGAGACCTGCACCGGCTCGTCCATCAGCTGCCCGGCCGATGCCTACGCCTCGAGCTCGACGGTCTGTCGCCCCGCCGCCGGGGACTGCGACGCGGCGGAGACCTGCAGCGGCTCCTCGGCCGGCTGCCCGACCAACGCCTACCTTCCCAGCGGCACGGTCTGTCGCGCCGCCGCCGGGGACTGCGACGCGGCGGAGACCTGCAGCGGCTCCTCGGCCGGCTG
>CAZMRP010000111.1:0-3613 GCA_964568275.1 uncultured Myxococcales bacterium | reverse complement strand
CCCGACCAACGCCTACCTTCCCAGCGGCACGGTCTGTCGCGCCGTCGCGGGGGACTGCGACGCGGCGGAGAGCTGCAACGGCTCGTCGGCCGGCTGTCCAACCGACGCGTTCCGTCCCTCCACGACCATCTGCCGCGCCTCGACCGGCGCCTGCGACCCCGCCGAGTACTGCTCGGGGACCACGCCGAGCTGTCCGTTCGACCTGTCGAGCTGTCGGCCCGTGGTGGCGGCCGGCAGCTACCACACCTGCGGCGTCTCCTCCGCCCACCGGCTGTACTGCTGGGGGCGCAACCTCTACGGCCAGATCGGCGACGGCACGACCACGGCCCCGGAGGCGCCGGTGCAGGTCGGCACGGCGACGAACTGGGCCGCGGTCGATGGCGGCCACTACCACACCTGCGGGCTCAACACGCTGGGCGCGCTCACCTGCTGGGGCTACAACACCTACGGCCAACTCGGCGACGGCACCACGAGCACGCGGCATGCCCCGACGCCCGTGTCGGGGGGGGTCAGCGACTGGTCCGCGGTTGCGGCGGGGTACTACCACACCTGCGGCATCCGGGCCGGCGGCGAGCTCTACTGCTGGGGCTACGACAACCACGGCCAACTCGGCGACGGCGGCAGCACGAACCAGAGCCTGCCGACCCGCGTGGGAGCGGCGAGCGACTGGAACATGGTCTCCGCGGGCTACTACCACACGTGCGGCATCCGGGCCGGGGGCGAACTGTACTGCTGGGGGTACAACTACTACGGCCAGCTCGGGGACGGAACGACGACCTCCAGTTCGACCCCGCTGCGGATCGGGACCGACACGAACTGGGTCGTCGTCCGGTCCGGCTACCGCCATTCGTGCGGTCTCCGCGACACCGGCGAGCTGTACTGCTGGGGCTACAACACCTACGGCCAGCTCGGCATCGGGTCCACCGCCCAGCAGTTGTCCCCGACGCGCGTCGGCACCAACTCCGACTGGTCGGTGCTCGAGATGGGCAACCGCATGAGCTACGACTGGACGTGCGGCATCCGGGCCGGCGGGGAACTGTACTGCTGGGGCCACAACGCCAACGGACAGCTCGGCGACGGAACGACGACCAACCGCTACATTCCCACGCGGGTCGGGACGGCATCCGATTGGGCGAACGTCACGGGCGGCTACTACCACGTCTGCGCCGCGCGGAGCTCGGGCGCCGTCTACTGTTGGGGCCAGAACGACTACTACCAGCTCGGCTGGGGCGGCGGCGACTACCGGACGTCGCCGACGCAGGTCGAGCCGACGACCGGCTGGACGGCGTCGACCGGCGGGGGCAGCCACACCTGCGGCCTCCAGTCGCCGGGCAGCCTCTACTGCTGGGGGGACAACGGCTACGGCCAGCTCGGCGACGGCGGCTACACCGGACGGAGCCTGCCGGTCCGGATCGGCACCGGCACCGACTGGACGACGCTCGGGCTGGGGACGAGCCACAGCTGTGCCGTGCGGGCGGGCGGCCAGCTCTACTGCTGGGGCAGCAACACCTACGGCCAGCTCGGCGACGCCACGACCACCCAGCGCGCGGCTCCGACTCCGGTCTACGAGTTCACGACCTGGGCGCGCGTCGCCGGCGGGGGCAACCACACCTGCGGCGTGAAGACGACCGGCGAGCTGTACTGCTGGGGCTACAACAACCACAGCCAGCTCGGCGACGGCACGACCGTCAACCAGAACGCGCCGCTGCGCGTCGGGACGGCCACCAACTGGACGCAGGTGACGGCCGGGACGTACCATTCGTGCGCGGTCAACGGCGCCGGACAGCTCTGGTGCTGGGGCTACAACAGCAACGGCCAGCTCGGCGTGGGGTCGACGACGACGCAGACGACCCCGACGCGGGTCGGCACCGCCTCCGACTGGACCGCGGTGGCGTCGTTCGGGAACACGACCTGCGGCCTGCGCGGGACCGGGAGCACGCTCTACTGCTGGGGCTCCAACAGCTACGGCCAGGTCGGCGACGGGACGACGACGCAGCGCACCAGCCCGGTCCAGGTCGGCACGCTGGCCGACTGGCGGAGCGTCGCGGCCGGAGCCTCCCACTTCTGCGCACGGCGCTCCGGCGGCACGCTCCACTGCTGGGGCTACAACGACCGCGGCCAGCTGGGCGACGGGACGAAGACCAACCGCAGCGCGCCGACCCAGGTCGGCACGGCGACCAACTGGACCCTGGGGCTCGGCGCCGGCGGGTCCCACTCCTGCGCCGTCAACGCCGCCGGCGGACTGTACTGCTGGGGCAGCCACACCAACGGCCAGCTCGGTCTGGGGGAGTGGCGGACCTTCCTCACCCCGCAGCTGCTGACGACGTTGACGCTGTAGCGCGCTACGCCAGGTAGAGGATTCCCAGGATCGCCGCGGCGTACAGCACGCCGTTCACGAGGAACAGCGGGTCGCGCAGCATGGCGTCGGTGGGCGACTCGTCCCCGCGCGGCCGGCGGACCAGCCACAGGAAGCGGGCCAGCCCCAGCGCCGGGAACGGCGTGGTCACGGCCAGCATCCAGGTGCCGAAGAACTCCCGGGTGTGCGGCGCCAGCGTGTACGCCACGTAGGCCCCCAGCGTCGCCACTCCGGTGGCGGCCATCAGCGCCCGGATCGTTCCGGCGCTGTAGCGCAGCAGCACCGGCCGCCGCTCCCCCGCCTTCTCGCCGGCCGTCCGCAGCTCGTGCGCCCGCTTGCCCAGCGCCAGGAACAGCGCCAGCAGGAAGGTGCAGACCAGCAGCCAGGTCGACGCCCGCACGTCGGCGGCCAGCGAGCCGCCGAGCACGCGGAGCACGAAGCCCGAGGCGATGATCAGCACGTCGACGAACACGACCTGCTTGAGGTACGCCGAGTAGGCCAGGTTGAGCAGCAGGTAGGTCGACGCGACGATCGAGAAGCCGACGCCGAGCACCGCGGCGCCGCCGATCGAGACGGCGATCAGCCCGACCGCCACCGCCGAGGCGACGCGGGGCGGGACCTTGCCCGAGGCCACCGGACGGTTGCGCTTGGTCGGGTGCGCGCGGTCCTTGTCGGCGTCGAGCACGTCGTTGATCGCGTAGACCGACCCCGACAGCAGGCAGAACACGACCATCGCGGCCAACGCCCGCAGCGTGATCCCGTGCTCGCCCAGGTGCCGCGAGAAGACCAGCGGCGCCAGCACGAAGCTGTTCTTCACCCACTGGTGCGGCCGCAGCGTGCGGAGGATCCCCAACAGCATCCGTCGTCCCGTGCTCCCGCTCCCCGCGCCCCCGACCGCCTTCGCGGGGCCGCGCGAGGAGATTGACCATAGCACGGCCCCCGCCTATGCTCGCAAACTCCCGGAACGCCGGGTCTCCCCGGGGACGGGCACGAAGGACCGATGGCGAAGAAGACGACCAGTTCCGCCCCGCGGAAATCGCGGGCCAAGCGACCCGCGGCGCCGCCGCCCGAGCAGGAGCTGGTGGAGCCGGCCGAGGAGGCCGAGGCGCCCGCGGAGCCGGCCGACGACGGCGAGCTGGTGCTGGACCAGGAACCGGTCGGCAAGCCCCGCGTCCGCGCCGGCCGCGTCGCCGACCCGGCGTCCCTCGACGACCTGGGCTCCGCACACCACCGGCCCTTCAGCCGCTCCTAGCCGGA
>CAZMRP010000110.1:0-10542 GCA_964568275.1 uncultured Myxococcales bacterium | reverse complement strand
GTGCTGGGTCAGCAGGTAGAAGCGGATGGAGGTCGCGCCGCGGGCCGTCAGCCGCCGTCGATGATCCCGGCGAGCGCCGCGCGGGCGGCCTCCCAGACGTCGGGGTCGTTCGACCACGAGATGTCGGTCCGGACCCAGGTCGGATCCCCGGGGTCCGAGACGCCGTAGTCCCACAGCGTGCGCGGCAGGACCCCGGCGAGGACCGCCCGCGTCGCCGCCGGGTCGACGGCCTCGGCCAGCGCCAGGTAGTCGCCGTCCTGGATGCCCCGCCGCCAGAACTTCAGCCGCAGGCTCGCGAACGGCCCCTGCACCCCGTACGACCTTGCCGGGAACGCCAGGTCCGTCCCGGGATAGAACAGCACGCCGTCGCCGTTGGTGTAGTTCCAGCCCGTCTCGCCCAGCACGTCGTCGTGCCGGTCGTGGCCGCCGAAGGTGTGCGCCGAGGCGAACACGTCGGTCTCGCCGGTCCCGCCCTGGAAGTTGTCGTAGTACGTCGACTCCCAGTAGAACCAGCGCGAGATCCGCTTGGCGTACTGGCTCCACGCGGTGACCCGCAGCGCCACGCCGTCGTCCTCGGTGACGAACGACCCGGTCCACGGACGGTAGCCGTTGTACATCCAGGCGCGCTTGCCCGGCGTGGCGACGTAGTAGTCCACCGCCGCCTGGCTCGCCGCCGGGTCGCCGATCGTCGGCGCCCAGGTGCACGGCACGTCGAGGCTCGGCATCGGGCCCCGCGACCGCAGCATCGACGTCGTCGCCAGCGAGAGCATCGCGCCCCCCGGGCCCGGATTGGTCTCGATCCACCCCGCCCACTGCTCGATCTGCGCGAAGTCGTCCGACTCGTCGATCAGGTACAGGAAGTACTCCGTGCCCGGCGCGTTCGCCGCGAACCAGCTCGCCCACCCGTCGGTGTGCGCGCGCATCCCGGCCTGGCCCTCGTCCCGCCAACCCCAGCCGCCGTACGTTCCGATCGAGTAGACGCCGTTGCCCACCCCCTCGCCCGGGCCCTCGTAGCCCCGGGTCGGCGTGAACAACGTGCCGTCCAGGCGCGACTCCCACTCGGGTCGCGGCCGGTCCTCCTCCCACGCGTCGGTGCCCTCGTCGCCGATCAGCGAGATGCGGTGGCGGTGCGCGAGCTGGAAGTGGCGGTCGCGCACCAGCAGCCACGCCGCCACGTCCGCGGGCTCCCAGGGCCAGGGCTCGCCGAGGTAGCGGTTGTTGATGTTCGAGTAGCTGGCGTAGAGCATCGTGCCGAGGTGCGGGGTGTCCGGCAGCGCGAAGTCGCGCACCACGAGGTCGACCCCGACCGTCGCGCCCGCCGAGCCGGCGTCGCCGACGCGCAGCGTGCCCGCGTAGTCGCCGGCCGGCGCGTCCGCCGGGATGTAGACGTCGACCCAGATCGACTGGTTCGTGCCCGCCGCGACGGAGAACGGGGTCTCGAGCTCCAGCGGCACCGCGATGTCGGGGTACTCCTTGTCGGCGTCCGGCCGGTCGGCCCAGGTCCCCTCGGCTCGCCCCTCGCCGGTCCACGGCCGGCGGAACCGCTCCGGCACGTGCCGCTCGTCGTAGGTGTCGTAGGCCAGCCGACTCAGCCCCGCGATCGGCAGGTAGCGCACGTAGAACAGCTCGAGGTTGCGTCCGCGCCAGTCGAACAGCCCGTCGCCCTCCGCCGGGCGCGTGCCGAGCGTCGTGCCGCCGGGCCCGACGAGCGCGTCGAGGGTCACGGTCACGCCGTCCACCGTGCCGGCGGGAGCCTCCAGCACGAGGTTGAACGACACGACCTCGTTGCGGGCCCCGAACAGCTTGATCCGCGCCCCGTCCCAGGCCGAGTTCACGACCGCCGCCGCGCCGCCGGCGGACGCCCGCAGCTCGTCCCGCGTGACCTTGTCCTCGCCCGTGTTGGCCCAGAGCGTCAGCGGCGAGGGCGGGCCGTCGGGCGGGACGTCCGCGACGTCCTCCGCCGGTGCGTCGCCCGGGCCGTCGACGGGCAGGTCCGCGCCGTCGTCGGGCGGAACGCCGTCCGTGTCGCCCGGGACGTCCGTGCCGGCGTCCGCCGTCGAATCGTCGCCGCAACCGGCGAGCAGGAGCAGCTGGAGCCCGAGGGCCGCCGCGCACGCGTACTTCATGGCATCCTCCCCCGACGCGCTTCGGTCAGCAGTCGCCGCCGTCGAAGGAGCAGGCCGCGACGTTGCACTCGGTGTCGCACCAGCCGTCGCCGATCCAGGATTCCGGGCAGCCGGGGGCGCACTCGGGCTCCGGGCAGTCCCACCAGTCCCAGTAGCACTCGGCGTTGTTGCAGGCGGCGTCGCAGAGCCCGTCGCCCCAGATGTCGTCGGTGCAGCCGGGGGCGCAGGGCTCGCAGTCGCCGCCGTCGAACGAGCACGCCTCGACGTTGCACGCGGTGTCGCAGTAGTCGTCGCCGATGTAGGACTCCCAGCAGCCGGGGGCGCACTCGGGCTCCGGGCAGTCGTACCAGTCCCAGTAGCAGGCCGCGACGGCGCAGACCGCGTCGCAGGATCCGTTGCCGAGCAGGTCCGGCGTGCAGCCGGGGGCGCAGTCCGGCACGGGACACTCGCCGCCGTCCCAGTAGCAGTCCTCGGTCGCGCAGGGCGTGTCGCAGGTGCCGTTCCCGATCAGCTCCGCGATGCACCCGGGGGAGCAGCCCGGGGGCGGGCAGTCGCCCCAGTCCTCGTAGCAGGCGTCGACGTTGCAGGCCTTCTGGCAGATGCCGTCGCCCAGCAGGTCCGACGTGCAGTCCACCGCGCAGTCGGCGCAGTCGCCGCCGTCGAAGCCGCAGGCGTCGACGTTGCAGACGGAGTCGCACTCGCCGTCGCCGAGCCAGCTCGGGTCGCACCCCGGCGCGCACTCCGGCGTTCCTTCATCCCCGGACTCAGCCCCGTCCTCCGGCGTGTCGGCCGTGTCGGCGTCGGCGTCCGGATCGGTGTCGGTCTCCGAGTCGGTGGGCACGTCGGGATCCGCGTCGGCGTCGGCATCCGCGTCGGCGTCGGCGTCGGCGGCATCGATCGCAGCGTCCTCGGCGGCGTCCTCGACCGCCACGTCTTCGGCCACGTCCCACCCGTCCTCGCCGGACACGTCCGTCGTCGTGTCCGAGTCGTCGCCCGGGTTGCTGCAGGCGATGACCGCCGCGGCGGCCAACAGCATCGCGAACCACCGTGTCGTGCTCATCTTCGTCCCCTCCTCGTCCGCTTCGACGATCCGAAGCGTGCTCCACCGCGGCGCCGCCGTCAACTCGGCCCAAGGGTGACACTCGGCCCAGGGCGACTCGCCCCAGGTCGACCGGGCCCGCTCGGTTGCCTGTCCCCGAGGCGCATCGTATTCTGCGCCCCGGAGGAACGCAGCATGAGGAACCAACGGACCGTTCGATTCGTGCTCGCGATGTTCGTGATCGGTACCGCCGTCGCGTGCGGTGACGACGACGACCAGGACGTCGTCGAGGACGCCGACACCGGTGCCGACGCGGATGCGGATGCGGATGCGGATCCCGACGTGCCCATGGATGCGGATGCCGACGCCGATGCGGATCCCGACGTGCCCATGGATGCGGATGCGGACGCCGACGGCGGCACGGAGATCCCCAACGAGTGGGGCTTCGACATGCGCTTCCCGACGACGGGGGTCCTGGACTGCACCGGCCTGGGGGGCGACGTGAGCTACGACGACGCGGACTGGATCTGCTCGTTCTCGTACGACGGCGCCGCGGCCGTCGTCTACGTGCGCTCCACCCCCGCGCGCTGCGTGCCGATGGGGATGAGCGTCGTTCCGGAGTTCGACTCGGACGGCCAGGCGGTCGTGGGCGGCGCGGCGATGCCCGTGACCGAGGCGTTCTACGACTGGGGCGGCAACCACCACAACGACGCGCTCGAGTTCGAGTTCGGCGGTCGGCACTACCGCGTGTTCCACTCGAGCATCGGGTGGGGCTTCCGCGTCTGCCAGCCGATGGACTGCGTCCAGGTCTCGGACACCGGCGGCACGCTGCTCGAGGACGGCTGCACCTGCGACCGCACGATTCCCGCGGTCTGCGTCGAGGTTCAGACGGACGGCACCTGGGACGAGCTGGTCGACGACTTCGCGGTCTGCGAGGGCGACCCCACGTGCGGCTGAGCGGCCGAAGCGTCGCGGCGCTCGTCGTCGCGGCGCTGGTCGTCGCCCCGGCCGGCTGTTCGGGTCCGGCGGTCGGCGGGCCCCTGCGCCTCGAGATTTCCGGCCCCGGGCCCGCGGACCCGTGGGTCGTCGTCGTCGCCCGGGACGACGGCACGGTCCACGAGGTCGCCTGCCCCGGCGGCGCCTCCGGGTTCACCTGCGAGCCGAACGCGCTGCTCGTGGCCGCCGCCGTCGGGCGCGTCGAGCTTACGGTCAAGGCCCGCGGCTTCCGGTTCCGCACGCAGACCTTCGCGATGGACGAGCTGCCGGCGGGAGAGGACGGCGTGCGCGTCGCGCGGCTCGAGCTCGCGGCGCTCGAGGAGCGCGTCGCCAACGACGACTACGCGACCGGCTTCGGGTCCGACGGGCTCGCGGCCTTCCGGGCGCTGGCCTACGCCTCCGACACCGAGCTGGGCCCCACGCAGCTGGTGAAGTTCTACATCGCCGACGTACGGACCGCCGCTCCGCGGGTCTACTTCCAGAACACCCGCCGCCACCCGTTGCACTACGACTTCGCCCGCCACGTGCTGGGCGTGTCGCAGACGACGACCGAGTTCTGGAACACGACCTACGCGGGCGAGGACCGCACGGCGATGGCCGGCACGCTGGCGCTCTACGAGCGGGTGGAGGCGGCGAGCGAGTCGCTGGGCGTGGAGGTCGTCGCGCCGCTCGCCGTGACGTTCTTCCCGTCCGACGACCTGACCCCGGCCCAGGCGCTGGCCGCGCTGCAGTGGATCGAGGAGCGGCTCGAGTTCGCGCCGCTCGTCGGCGGCGGTCCGCAGCGCGTGCTGTACCTCCCCGCGGGCTCCGACCGCGAACGCGAGCTGCGCGACCAGCGCCGCCTGTTCGCGCGGCGCGGGGAAGGGTGGATCCGCCAGGACGAGCTGTGGGGGACCACCTCGCTGCAGATCCTCAACGAGGGCGAGGCGTACGGCACGCTGCGCCGCCTGTCGCCCGAGGAGCTGCGGCGCAGCGTGGTCTCGTACACCGACATCCTCGTGCTCAGCGGGCTGCCCAACGACCTGCCGATCGTCGGCGGCACGATCACCGAGCAGTTCCAGACGCCGCTGGCCCACGTGAACCTCGCCGCGATCGCCCGCGGCACCCCCAACATCGCCCTGCTCGACGCCGGCAGCGACCCGGCCGTCCGCAGCCTGCTCGGCACCCTCGTGCACTTCCTCGTCGCCGACGGCTCGTACGTCCTCGAGCCCGCGACGCTCGCGGAGGCCCAGGCCTTCTGGGACGCCCGCCGCCCCGAGCCGGTGACGCTGGAAGCCGACCTGACGCCGAACGGCCTGCCCGCCTTCGACGAGCTGGGCTTCGCCGACTCGGTCTCGGTGGGCGTCAAGGCCGCCAACCTCGCCGAGCTGCGGCGCGTCCACGGGGACACGACCCCGAACGGCTTCGCCGTGCCGTTCGCCTGGTACGACGAGTACATGCGGTCGGTCCGGGTGACGCCTGCGGCGTGCGACGACGCGTTCTACGACTGCACCGCCGAGGGGCGGGACACCGCCGTCTGCGCCGCCGCGCGCACCGTCTGCCGCGGCCGCGACGAGACGCTCGACGCCTACGCGAGCACCCTGCTGGCCCTGGAGTCGTTCCGCACCGACTCGGTCCTGCGCGAGGCGCTGCTCGACGGCCTGCGCTACCTGATCCGCCACGGCACCGTCGCCCCCGCCCGCGCCGCGCAGCTCGACGCCCGGGTGGTCGAGCGGTTCGGCAGCACGCGGGTCCGCCTCCGCTCGAGCACCAACTCCGAGGACCTCGAGAACTTCACCGGCGCCGGCCTGTACGACTCGTACACCGCCTCCGGCACCGGCACCGTCGACCTGGCCTCGCAGGAGATCCGCAAAGTCTGGGCCTCGGTCTGGAACTGGGCCGCCTTCGAGGAGCGCGCGTGGTGGGCCATCGAACACGAGTCGGTCTACGTGGGAGTGGCGGTCCACCGGTCCTTCCCCGACGAGGAGGCCAACGGGGTGCTGATCACGCAGAACATCGCCGACCGGATGGTCGTCGGGATGTACGTCAACGCGCAGCTCGGCGAAACCTCGGTCACCAATCCGGAGGACGGCTCGATTCCGGAAATATTCTCGATCGTTCCCAGCGACACTCCCGGTCGGGTCCAGGTCGTCCGCCTTTCCTGGTCCAGCCTGTCGCCCGGCAGACCGATCCTGAGCGACGACGAAATCCAAGGGCTCTATTCTGCGGCCGCCCGGGTGCAGAGCCACTTCGCGCCCCTGTACGGAGTCGAGCCCAGTCTGCTGGCCCTCGACCTGGAGTTCAAGCTCGACGCCGGAGACCGCAACCTGGTGGTCAAACAAGTCCGCCCCTTCGCCGGGTACTGAACACCCGCCGCGGGTTCAGCGGTGTAGGTTGCGGCCCCACATTTAGTTCTTGCCAACTTGGTCCGGGGCGACTATAAACCCGCGCAAGCCGTGGACAGCCGAGGGGGGACCTCGTGCGCCCGGCCGGCGAAGCGCGGTCTTTCGCACGCTTCGCGACCCCAGGATTGGGAAGGATCCAAGAGGAGGACAAGATGAATCTGTTCAAGATGATGTTGCTCGGGCTGCTCGTGGCTGCGCCGCTTGCCTGCGGCGACGACGACGACGACCAGGACGTCCCGGCGGACACCGGCGCGGACGCCGATGCCGACGGGGACGCGGACGCGGATGCGGACGCGGACGCCGACCCGGACGTCGAGGACGTTCCGACCGACACGCCGACCGACACGCCGACCGACACCGCCGGCTGCCCGCCGGACGACGCGACGCACATCTACATCAACGTCTCGGGCACGGTGATGCCGGTGGGCACGGCCGACGTGAACGGCCTGTTCCTCGCGGCCGTCTCGCCGCTCGAGGCGCTGACGGGCACGGCGACGCCGTTGGCGACCACGACGGTCGCGACCGACGGGACGTTCCTGTTCGAGTGCCTCAACGTGAAGGACGTCAGCATGGGCCTGGTCGTGCTGAGCGACGACGGGACCCCGGACGGCGTGGCGGGTACCTTCTTCCCGACGCTGAGCGGCGTGGGGAGCTGGTCCAGCGACGCCGAGAAGGTGGACCTCGAGGATCGCTTCGTGTTCGGCCTGCCGAACACCGTGGTCGGCGCGTTGGCGACCCTCGCCGGCATCACCCCGAACACCGACGGCATGGTGATGGGCCTGGTGCTCGACGAGACCGACAACCCGCTGGCGGGCGCCACGGTGGCGCGCGCCGGCGCCGGCACGCCGATCGGCGTCGCCTACCCGGCGGCCGACCTGTCGGGTCTGATGGACCCCCCGGCCACCTCGGCCAGCGGCATGTGGGTGCTCGACGCGCCGCTCGGCGGCCTGACCAACATCACGGCTACGGCGACCGGGCACACCTTCCCGACCTACCCGGCGGCGACCCCGGCCGGCTACTGCTACTTCCTGCCGTTCCGCGCCGAGTAGCAGGTACGGCCCATGCGTAGCCTGCCGATTGTGGGCGTGGCGGTCCTGGCGCTGTTCCTGGCGCCGGGACCGGTCCGCGCGGGCGGATTCATGATCTACGAGCACGGCTCGGGCGCCACCGGCATGTCCGACGCCCGAACCGCGCTGTGGGACGACCCGTCGACGATGTTCTACAACCCCTCGGCGATCACCGAGCTGGACGGTTTCCAGCTCTCGCTGGGCGACACCCTGCTGTTCCCGGAGATCACCTACACGCCGGGCGGCGAGTACTGCAACACGGCCGGCAACACGTGCCGCGGGTCCACCACCGAGCTGCCCCACCCGTTCTATCCGGCGCACATCTACTTCACGGCCGAGACCGTGTCCTGGCTGCACGTGGGCCTCGGCTACAACAACCCGTTCGGGCTGGGCAGCTACTGGCCGGAGGACTGGGACGGGCGCTTCACGGCCTACCAGACCTACATCGAGACCCACTTCATCCAGCCGGTGCTGGCGTTCGACATCGCCGAGCTGGTCGGGATGGACGAGCAGTACGCCCTGAGCTTCGCGGTGGGCGCCTACTACGTCTACGGCAAGGCGGTGATCAACAGCAAGGTGGACGCCTCCGAGGTCTACAACCTGATGCACGACGCCGACGACCCGCTGCCGGTGGCGAGCATGGAGATGGAGGGCGACGCCCACGGCGGCGGGTACAACTTCTCGCTGTTCGCCGCCGTCAAGGACTGGATCTCGTTCGGCGCGTCGTTCCGCAGCAACGTGACGATGGACTTCGCGGGCACTGCGGCCTTCAGCGCTCCCGACTCGGCCTTCCCGGGCTGGGGCGCCACGATGCGGACCCTGGGCCTGCTGCCGCAGTCCACGCCGGGCAGCACCTCGATCGAGCTGCCGTGGAACATGAACTTCGGCATCGCCTTCCACGGCGTGCCCAAGTTCACCTTCGCCTTCGACGCCTACGTCACGCTCTGGCAGAGCTACGACCAGCTCCAGGTGCACTTCGACTGCGAGTCCGCCGACGCCCCCAACAACTGCGGCGGCGCGCTGAACGAGGCGGCGATCTACCCGAAGAAGTGGAACACCGGCGTGCAGCTCGCCTTCGGCGTCGAGTACCGTCCGATTCGCGACATCGCGATCCGGATGGGCTACGGCTACGTCACCGACCCGACCAACCCGGACCACTACGACGGGATGCTGCCCGACGGGAACCGCCACCTGATCTCCGCCGGCCTCGGTTATCGCGCCTCCCAGCTGTTCAAGGTCGACGTGGGCTACATGCTCGCGCTGTGGGGCAATACCAAGGACAACGACGTCGGCACGACCTCGCCGCTCTTCTCCAACGGCCTGGCCAACGGCGACTACGACACCATCACCCACATCATCGCCCTGACCCTCGGCTTCTCCCTCGACCTCGACGGCATGGCGCCGCCTCCGACCCTCGACCCCCCCGCGCCGCTCGGCGGCGAGGTCTAGCCTCGTCCTTCGCGGGCTCCCCGCCTTCGTTTCCTCGGAAAGGAGCACCACCATGCATCGCTGGATTCTCATGGCCGCGCTCGCGGCGGGAATGACCTCGGCCTCGTGCGGCGACGACGACGACGACCAGGACGTCCCGACCGACACCGGCGCGGACGCCGACGCCGACGGCGACGCCGACGGCGACCTCGACGTGCCCGTCGACACCGAGGCGGACGTCCCGGACGTCCCGGACGTCCTGCCGGACGGCCCCGGCGTCTGCCCGTCGCACGGCTACGCCCTGCACGAGGGCGACAACGTCGGCTTCGTGGTCGACGAGCTGGACCGGGCGTTCACCCTCCGGCTGCCCGACGCCGTGGAAACCGGCACCGGCCCGTGGCCCGTCGTCTTCCTCTACCACGGCACCGGCAACGAGACCTCGCAGGTGCTCGACCTGGTCGACGACCTGGTCGGCGACGCGGAGTTCCCGTTCATCGCCGTGGCCCCCGACTCGGTTCCGCTGAGCCTGACCTCGTCGCCGATGGGCTTCGAGTACGACCTCCTGCTGTGGAACGCCGAGCAGAACCTCGACCTCGACCTGTTCGACGCCCTGCTGGAGTGCCTCGGCGAGGCCTACGACATCGATGAGGACCGGATCTACGTGATGGGCTTCAGCGCCGGCGGGATCATGACCAACTTCCTCACCGACGCCCGCCCCGACGTCTTCGCCGCCGCGGCGTCCTATTCGGGCACCACCTTCGTCGACCCCGACCAGGCGCTCTGCTTCGGCTCGCTCTGCACCACCTGGCCTCCCTACTCGGCCGTCCACAACAAGACCGCGATGCTCCTCGTCTGGGGCGGGACGGACGACACCTACGAGGCGATGCCCGGTCTGGTCACCGTCGACTTCAACATGCACGCGCTGGCATCGATCGATTGGTGGACCGGCAACGGCCACAACGTCGTTGGCTGCGATCACGGCCTCGGACACGAGCTGCCGCCCGACCTCTCGGGTCCCGAGTTCATCCGCTTCTTCCGCGACCACCCCAAGGGGGTGACGCCCGAGCCGTACGCGAGCGGGCTGCCCGCCGGCTTCCCCGCCTACTGCACCTTCCACCCGGCCGAGTAGCGGACGGCGGGCGCGCGACGGCCCGCGAGCTTCCCCGCCTGCTGCCACCTTCCATCCCGTCGAGCCGAAGAGGGCGGGCGCGGCGCCCCGCGAGGCGGAGGTGGCCGGACCCTCGCCGCCCGAGGGGCGGAGGAACCGTCGTGCTCAGGGTTCCGTTGCCACGGTGCCGGTTTCGAAGGCCGGCCCGGCCGAGGGGCTCCTGGTCGCCGAGTCCTCGAGCCGGCCGGGCGCCGTGCGGACCACGATCCGGCCGGCGCCGCCTCCGCCTCCTCCGCCGTTGTCCGCGGGGTCCGCGGTCCGGCTTTCCCCGATCCCGCCCGCGACCGCGTCCGCGGCCGAGCCGGGACCGCCGCGGCCTCCCAGCCGCTCGGCG
>CAZMRP010000109.1:0-10599 GCA_964568275.1 uncultured Myxococcales bacterium | reverse complement strand
GTGCCGCTGGTTCGCATCACCGTTTCTCCTTCCCGACGGGCACCGGCACCACGGCCGGGACCCCGTGCCGTTCGGGCGAGACTTGGACCGGCCGCGAGGCCGATTGCTTCAACCCGGCTCAGCCGGTGCCGAGCGAGATGCCGAGCTCCTTGCGCACGCGGAAGTAGGCGTCGGAAGTGGCGAAAACGCACAACTCGGTCACCCGCTGCGTCGGGGTCAGGTCGGTCACCAGCGACGGCACCCGGGTCATCATCTTCGCCGCGGTCGGCAGGTCGCCGCACAGCAGCAGCCCCGCCCGATCGCCGGTCAGGTCGGCCGCGATCATCCACGGCTTGATGTTCTTCACCGGGTTGTCCAGGAACCGGAGCGACGCCGCGTGCAGCATCTCGCGGTCCTGCGGCATCATGTTCTGTTGCAGGTGCTTCGCCACCTGCATCACCGCGTCGTTGGTCGGCACCTGCGCGTCCGGCACGCCGAGCTTGACCGCGGCGTACAGGTACATCAGCAGCACCTGGGTCAGCGAAACCTGCATCTGCCCCGCCGTGGTGTGCAGCAGGTACTGCAGGTAGTGCTCCCGCCGGTACGACGACAGGTGCTTCGCCGCCACGAAGCGCAGCTCCATCGGCGAAACCCCGCTCAGGTAGTCCGCGCCGGCCACCGACGCCGGCGGCTCGGTGAAGGCGAAGGTCAGTCCGCCCGGCTGCTCCGGAACCACGTACAGCTCCGGCAGCGGCAAGCCCAGGCCGACCGCGGCGTCCCGCAACGACTTGGCCAGCGCCAGCTGGCTGGTCGCCGGGTCCTGCAGGTCCTTGCGCCGCAGGCCGAAAGCCTTGGTCGTCGTGACCATCCCCTGCCGCACGGACGGCGTGATCGACTCGAAGATCTTCGAGACGTAGACGTTCTCCTCGTGGTGGTACAGGTGCTTGTACCACGACTCGGAGCCCACCGTGCCGCGGACGGCCGGCGGGCTCTTCGGCCGGTACTGCTCGTAGAACTGCTTCTCGTTGGCCTCCGCCTTGTTCAGGAACGTCAACGCCGCGCACAGGCACCACGTCTCGTCCGCCTTCCCCGCGTCCTGGTAGATGCGACGCAGCGCCCGGTACGACTCGACCCGCTTGGGGTCCTGGCGCAGCAGCGCCTGGTGCTCCACCACCGCGTCTTCCCAACGGCCCGGCATCATCACGTACAGCTCGGCCAGGATCTCGTGCCGGATCCGGTTGTCGGGGTTGATCTCCGAGGCCAGCCGGAAGCACTCCGCCGCCAGCTCGAAGTTCTTCAGGCGCGTGCGGGCGATCTCGCCGAGGTTGTGCAGGAACGTCTCCTTGAGCAGCTCCTTGCCGGTTTCGGGCAGCCGCTTGACCATCCGGCGGTAGGCGCGCTCGAGCGCCTTCCAGTCGCGGCGCGGCGTCAGGATCTTCTCGATCGCCTCGAAGTTCTTCAGGTTGTCGGGGTCGGCGTCGAGCGCCTTGTCGAAGAACTCGATCGCCTTGTCGGTGTCCTTGATCTCGTCGCGATAGGTCGCCGCGATCAGCTGGTAGTAGGCCGCCAGACGCTTGGGCTCGGTCTCCTGCAGCACGACCCGCTGGGCGATCTCGATCGCCTTCGGCCACTGCTTGGTCTCGGTGTACAGCTTGAGCAGCTTGACCAGGACGAGCCGATCGTCGGCCTTCACGACCAGCGCGTCGACGTAGCTCTGGATCGCCTTGTGCGTGTTGGTCAGCTTCTCGCGCCAGATGTCGCCGATCTCGTCGAGCAGCTGGAACTTCTCGTCGTCGGGCGCGGTCTCCGCCTTCTGCTTCTTGAAGTGGATCACCTGCTCGAAGTCGCGCTGCCCCTCGAACAAACCGACCAGCGCGTCGAGCGTGGTGCGGTGGTTGGGGTCGAGATCCAGGGCCTTCTCGTACATGTTGAGGGCCTTGCGGACCTCCTTGACCGCCATCTTGATGTTGCCGAGGCGGAAGTAGATCTCGACCTTCTCCTGCGGGGCCAGCTTGTCCATGTGCTGGACCAGGATCATCTGGTAGAACTTGAACGAGCCGTCCCACTCCTTGCGCTTGTAGTGGACGTTGGCCGTGCGCCGGATCACCTCCAGGTCGCTCGGATCCGCCTGGTACGCCACGCGCAGCTCGCGCAACGCCTTGTCGGTGTTGCCGAGCGCCTCGGCGGCCTCGGCCGAGGCCATGTGCAGCGGGCGCAGCTCCTGGGCCGTGCGCTTGCCCTGGAAGCGTCGCAACAGCATGTCGAGCACCGGGTCGGCCTTGTCGTACTGCTGGTCGCGCATGTAGATCGCCGCCAGCGGCTCGCCGGCCTCGTCGTTCTCGGGATCGAGCTGCAACGACTGCTCGAAGCACGTCACCGCCTCGGCCTCGTTGTTCAGCTGCTGCTGCAGGATCTTCCCGCGCAGCGTCAGCACGCCGCTGCGCTGACGCTCGCTGGCCGTCGCCTCCTGCTCGCGGTCGAGGATGCGCGCCGACAGGACCCACTCCTGGTTGTCGACGTAGATCTCGCGCAGCGCGGTCAGCGCGGGCAGGTGTTCGGGCACGATGGCCAGCGCCTGCTCGAAGCGGATGATCGCCCCGGCCCGGTCGCCGAGCTGCTTCTCCAGCACCGTGCCCACGCGGGTCAGGATATCGACCTGCTGCAAGGGGTCGGTCGTGGCGACCTGCGCCAGGCGCTCGAGCATCTCCAGCGAGCCCGCGGCGTCGCCCCGCTGGTCGAGCAGCGCGGCCAAGCGGTCGAGGGCCTCGCCGTCGTCGGGGTCGTGGTCCAGCACCCGGCGCAGCGACTCGACGGCGCGGTCCGGGTCGGTCAGGTTGGTCAGGAACACGTCGGCCTGGCTCTTGAGGTGCTGGATCTTCAGCGGCCGCTCCACCACGGCCTCGACGTGACGGCCGTAGGTCGTCGCCAGCTCCTCCCAGCGCTGCAGCTGGCGATACAGCCGCTCGAGCCCGGTCAGCGCGTTCTCGCTGCGCGGGTCGATCTCGAGCACCTGTTCGAGGCGTTGCGCCGCGTCCTCGTGGCGCAGGAACTCCTCCTCGAGCATCGCCGCCATCCGCTCCAGCAGCGTCAGCCGTTCGCGCTCGCTCTCCGCGTGGTCCAGCTCGATCTCGAGGATGTCCAGCAGGTCCTGCCAGCGCTCGCCGCGCGCGTACAGCCGCTCGAGACCCTTGAGCGCCCGCTCGTTGCTGCCGTCGCGGTCCAGCACGTCGCGGTAGGCCTTGATCGCGCTGTCGTCGCGTCCCAGCCGGTCCTCGAACAGCTCGGCCAGGTCGAGCTTGAGCTCGATCAGCAGCGTCTCGTCCTGCTCGATTCCGATCCGGCGCTCCACGATCGGCACCAGATCGTCCCAGCGCTCGGCGCGCCGGTACAGGCGGTCCAGGGCGGCGAGGGCGACCGGGTGGTCGGCGTCGATGTCGAGGGCGGCGCGGTAGGCCGCCATCGCCTCGCGCTCGTCGTTGAGGATCTCCTCCTGGGTCTGGCCGAGCTGGACGTAGATCTCCTTCTTGCGCTGCTTGTCATCGACGACTTCGATGCAGCGGGTCAGCGTCTGGACCAGGGCCGGCCACTGCTTCATGTCGCGGTAGGCGTCGGCCAGGAACAGCAGGGCGTCGACGTTCGCGGAGTCGATCTTGCCCAGCACGGTGGCGTAGATCTGGATCGCGTAGTCCAGCCGCTTGAGCTGCCGCGCGTACCAGCGGCCGGCGGCCAGGTACAGCGGAATGGCCGGACGCGACGGCCCCAGCTCGGCGATCTTCGCGCTCAACGTCGCCAGCAGGTCGTCCCAGGCCTGGGCCGCGTTGGCCACGCGCTCCAGCTCGGCCGCGATCTGCAGGTTGGTGAAGTCCTCGAGATACGCGGCCTTGTACACGCCGTAGGCCGAGGTCTCGTCGTGCTTCTTGTCCAGGTAGATGCGGCCGATCTTGGTCAGCACGACCGCCCGCTGGGCCGGGTAGCCCTCCAGCAGCTGGTACTTGCGGCCGTACAACGCCACCAGCTCGTCCCACCGCTCGTAGTCGGTGTACACCTGCTCCAGCTCGAGGAACGTGGGCTCGTGGTCCGGCTGCAGCGCCAGGATCGACTCCAGGGCCGCCGCCGTCCCGTTGCGCTCGCCGATCCGGTCCTTCCAGATGTCCGCGACCTCGCGCCACAGGCCGATCTGCTCCTCGGCCGTGCCGAGCAGCGCCACCCGCAGCTCGAGTACCTCGACGACCTCCTGCCAGCGCTCCTCCTGCTTGAGCAGCGCCTCGAGCCGATCGAGGGCCTGCGGGTCGCTCGGCGCGTGCTCGAGCACCTTGCGCCAGGCGTCGATCGCCTCGTAGCTGCGCTCGAGCCGCTCGGCCAGCACCGTGCCCAGCTGCGCGTAGCTCTCGGCCAGCTCCTCGGGGGCCAGCTGCCCCTCGCCGACCTCGACCAGCCGCTGCAACGTCTCGATCAGCTCCTCCCACGCCTCGCCCTCGGCGTGGATCGTCGCCTTGCGCCGCAGCGCCATGACGTTCATCGAGTCGAGGTCCAGCGCCTGCTGGTAGGCCTCGAGGGCCTCGAGCGGTCGACCGAGCTGCTGGTGGCGGATGTCGCCGAGCTTGAGGAACAGCGCCGAGCGCTCCTGCTCGTCGTCGACGATGTTGACCAGGCGGTCGATCGTCTGGCCGACGTCGTCCCACCGCCCGAGCTGTTCGTACAGCCCGACCAGGTTGCCCAACGGCTCCGGCTCCTCGCCGCGGATGTCCAGCACCTTCTGCCACAGGCCGACCGCCTCGTCGGGCTTCTCCAGCGCGTCGGCGGCCAGCAGCGCCATCTTGGCGAAGACCTCGGACTGCGCCGCCTCGCCCAGCACCGCCTCGGCCTGCTTGCGGTAGACCTCGTACAGCTTCGGCCACTCGCCGGTCTGGCCGTAGATCTGCTCCAGCCCCTCGAGGGCGGGCAGATGGGCGGTGCCGAGCTGGTCGACGATCCGCCGGAACGCCGCCTCGGCCCCCGGCATGTCGCCGAGGTCCGCGAGGTGCAGCTGGCCGAGCCGGGTCAGCAGGTCGATCTGCTCGTCGCGCGACCCCTCCACCTCCACGCGCCGCTTCAGGATCTCGGACAACCGCTCCCAGGCCAGGGAGACCGAGTAGATGCGGTCGAGCGCCGCGAGCACCTCGGCGTCCTGGCCGTCGACCTCCAGCAGGTGCTCCCACACCTGCTGCGTCCGTTCGGCGTCGCCGATCTGCTCCTCGTAGATCCGCGCCAGCTTCTTGCCGGCCCGGAGCCGGATGTCGCCGGCCTCGACCGTGGTCAGGATCTGGGCGTAGATCCGGCCCAGATCCTCCCAGCCGGACAGCAGCGTGGGCGCCAGCCGGTCCAGCTCGTCCGCCGTCCGGTCGTCCTCGGGCGCCAGCACCAGGCCCCGTCCCAGCCACTGGAACGCGGACTCGGGCGAGCCGAGACGGTTCTCGTACAGCTCGGCGATGCGCTGGATCACCTCGATCCGCTCCGCCGGCCCCTTGTACAGCTCGACCTTGTGCTCCAGGAGCCGGGCCAACCGCTCCCACTCGTCGCCGGCCTGGTAGATCGGCTCGAGGATCGACGCGATCTCCATCTGCTGGGAGCCCTCGGCGAACAGCAGCTCGAGCGACGCGCGGGTGGCCGCGTGCTGCGGGTTGATGTCGAGGATCTCGCGGTAGGCCGTGATCGCCCCGGGCACGTCCTGCAGCTCCTGCTGCAGCACCTGCCCGCGGTCGAACTTGAACATCAGCGCCTCGTCCTCGTTCTCCGCGATCGCCTCCTCGCGCGGCAGGATCTCCACCAGCTCGCGCCAGGCCGCCGTCGCGCGGTACAACCGGTCCAGGCCGCGCAGCGCCGCGCTGTTCTCGGGGTCGAACTCGAGCACGCCGCGCAGGCGCACGACGGCCTCCGGCGGCTTGCCCAGCTCCTCCTCGTAGACGCGGGCCGCCCGGAGCCCGAGCGTGACCTTGAGGTCCGGCGCGTCGACCGCCGCCACGCCCTCGTCGTAGAGCGTCGCCAACCGGGCCCACAGCTCCAGCATCGAGGCGATGCGCTCGAGGGCCTCGAGCGTCAGCTCGTTGAGCGGGTCGATGCGGAACGCCTTGGCGTACGCGCCGAAGGCGTTCTCCGGTTCGTTCAAGTGGTCCGGGCGCTCGTACAGCTCCGCGACCTTGTGCAGCAGCTCGACCTTGCGGAACGCGTCGTCGGAGTGGCCGATCTCGACCTCGTACGTCGCGATCAGCTTGCGCCACTCGCCGGCCTGCTCGTACAGCGGCCCGAGCACCGCGGTGGCGGACAACGCCTCCTTGCCGGCCACCATCAGGGCCTCGAGCGCCTCGATCGAGGGCGAATGCTCGGGATTGGCGTCCAGCACGCCGCGGTACAGCTCGATCGCCCGCGGGACGTTGTCCAGCCGCTGCTCCCAGATCCGCCCGGCGCGGAAGCGATAGGCCAGCACGTCGTTCGGGTCCGTGGCCACGTCCGACTCGCGCTCCAGGATGTGCAGCAGCTCGTGCCAGGACTCGGTCTCCTCGTACAGCTCGTCGAGCTGCGCGATCGCCTGCAGGTCCAACGGGTCGAGCTCGAGGATCCGCTTGTAGGTGTCGATCGAGCGCTGCTGGTCCTTGACCTCGAGGCGGAACACCGCACCCATCTCGAGCAGGATGCGCTTCTTCTCCTCGATCTCCCCGACGAGGTCGCTCTTCTTCTCGTACAGCGCCAGCAGCTCGTTCCAGGACTGGCCCGTCATGTACAGCAGGATCAGCTTGTCGATCGCCGCCATGTCCTCCGGGTCGAACTCGTGCAACGACAGGTAGACGGCGATGGCGCGGTCCCGGCGGTCCAGGATCTCCTCGTAGATCCGGCCGGCCTGGAAGAACTGCTCCTTGACCTCCAGCGGCTCCTGCAGCACCTCGGCCTTCCGCAGGTAGACCTGCGCCAGGTCCTCGTACCGCTCGGTCGTGGCGTAGATGCGCTCCAGCGCCGCCAGGGCGTCCATGTTCGAGGCGTCCTTGGCCAGGATCGCGCGGTGGTGCTGGATCGCACGGTCGAGGTTCGCCATCTCGCGCTCGGCCATCTCCGCGGCCCGGGCGTGCAGCCGCACCAGCAGCTCGAGGTCCTCGATCCGGCCGACCTCCTGCTCGATCGCCGACACCATCCGCTCCGGCTGCCCCAGCACCCGCGCCAACCGCTCGATGTGCTCCAGCGTCGGCTCGTCCGCCGGGTCCTCGTGCAAGGCCCGCGCGTAGTCGGTCAACGCCTGCTCCGGGTTGTCCCCCGCCACCTCGTGCAGCTGGGCGATCTGGTGCAGCAGCTCGACCTTCTCGGACGGCGACTCGGCGTGCTTGACCAGGACCTCCAGGGCCGCGACGAGCTTCGGGAAGTCCTGCAGCTCGCGGTACACCGGCTCCAGCGTCCGGGCCACCGTCAGCTCGAAATCGGGCTGCTCCAGCAGCGATTCCAGGGCCCGCACGGCCTCGCCCTGGTGCGCGTCCGTCTCGAGGATGTCCCGGTAGAGGTCGATGGCGACGTCGACCTCCTTCATCTGCTTGTGGCGCAACTCGGCCAAACTCAGCTTCAGCGCCGTTCCCTCCTCGGGGGTCTCCGCCTGCTCCAGCAGCCGGCCGAACACGTCCGCCAGCTCGGCCCAGCGCTCGAGCCGCCGGTAGAGCAGCTCCAGGGCGCGCAACGCCTTGTGGTTGGTCGGGTCGAAGGCCAGGATGTCGCGATAGCAGGCGATGGCGTCGTCCGGACGGCCGAGGATCTCGTCGTGGATGAACGCCATCTGGGCGTAGTAGTGCTCCTTGCGCGCCGGATCGACCTCGATCGCCACGCGGCGCCGGTAGATCTCCTGCAGCTCCTCGTGCCGCTCCTCCGCCTCGAACAGCCGCTCGAGCGCCTCGAGCGCGTCGACGGCGGCGCCGTCCGCCTCCAACGCCTTCTGGTAGGCCTGGGTCGCGCCCTTCGGGTCGGAGAGGAAGTTCTCGCGCACCGAGGCTACCTTGAGCCACAGCCGCAACCGGACCTCGCGTTCCTCGACCTGCTCCACCACCTCGACCAGCAGCTGGACCACCGGCGCCCAGGCGTCGAGCACCGAGGCCAGCTGCTCGAGGTCCGCCAGCACCTGCTCGTCCTGCGGCGAGAGGCGCAGCGCCCGCTGGTGCGTCTCGAACGCCCGCTCGGGCTGCCCGAGGCGCTGGACCTGGATCTCCGCGATGCGGCGCAGGTGCCCGAGCTTCTCGTCGGCCAGGTCGGCCACGTCGACCAGCACCTCGGTCACCCGGACCAGGTTCGCCCAGTCCTCGCGCTGCTCGAAGATCCCCGCCAGGAGCACGGCGACCTCCGCCCGGTGCTCGGCGTCGGCGAGGGCCGGCTCCAGGGCGTCGACCGCCGGCTGGAAGTCGGGGTGCTCCTCGAGGAGCAGACGGTAGCCCTCGACGGCCCGCCCCAGGTCGCCCAGCCGCGTCTGGCAGATCTGCGCCACCCGGAACGCCAGGTCGCGGTACTCGGACGTGCCCGGCTCGGCCAGCATCCGCTGCCGTTCCACCATCTCGAGCAGCTCGGCCCAGCGCTCCGCGTCCTCGTACAGCCGCTGCAACGCGCGGAGGATCTCGGGGTCGTCCCCGCGGGCATCCAGCACCTGGCGGTACACGGCGATCGCCTGGTCGCGGTTGTTGAGCGCCTCCTCCCAGACGCGGGCGATGTGCACCAGGATCTCGTTCTCCTCCTCCGCCGACGCGGCGATCCCGCGGCGCTTGTCGAGGATCTCCAGCAGGTCCTGGAACCGGCCCATCTGCGTGTACAGGCGCTCGATGGCCAGCAGCGCGTCCGCGTTCGTCGGGTCGCCCTGCAGCACTTCCTCCCAGTCCTTCAGCGCCTCCTCGGGGCGCCCCAGTCCCTCGTCCAGCAGGCGGGCCGTGCGCTGTCGCATCGCCAGCTCGTCGACCAGCCGGCCGCCCTTGAGCGCTCCACGGTAGAGCTCCACCAGGGTCTCGGTCTTGCCGGCCTGCCCGGCCGCCCGCTCCAAGGCCTCGTGCAGCTCCGGCTGCGTCGGATCGAGCTCGAAGGCGCGAGCGTACCAGGTGAAGGCCTGACCCGCGTCCTGGAGCGAGTCGGCGAACAGCGCGCCGATCCGCACCGTCGTCGCGTACTTCTCGACGGCGTCCTCCAGGTGCCCGAGCTCGATTTCCAGCACGCGCGCCAGCGCGGCCGCCTGCCCGAGCTGCTCGTACAGCGGCACCAGGGCCTGCGCCGCCCCGCGGTGCGTCCCGTCGAGCTTCAGCACCTCCTCGTAGGCCGCGGCGGCGCGGTCCGCCTTCTGCAGCTTGTCCAGCCAGAGCTGGGCGATCTTCATCTGCGCGCCGAGCTTCTCCTCGCTCGACAGCGCGGGGCCGCCCGCTTCCTTCTCGACCAGGCGCACCAGCTCGTCCCACCGCCCGTTGGTCTCCGCGTAGAACGCCTCGAGATCGTCCCAGGCGTGCAACGCCAGGTAGCGCTTCTTGATCTGGTCGGGCGCCCGGCGATCGTTGGGGTCCAGCTCCATCAGCTGGCGCCAGATGCCGATCGACGAGCCGTCGTCGGCCACCTTGTCGCCGTACAGCAGGCCGAGCTTGAGCAGCACGTCCTTGCGCGCCGTGGCGTCCGTCACCAGGTCGACCTGCTGGCGCAACACGTCGGCCAGCTTGTCGTACTCCTTCGCCCGCTCGTACAGCGGCACCAGCGCCTGCAGCGCGTCGATGTTCGCGGCGTCGTAGGACCGGGCCTGTTCCCAGAGCTGGATGCAGACGTCGGGCTTGCGGATCTTCTCCGTCGCCAGCTGCGCCAGCGCCACCGTGCGCTCGAGCCGCGCCAGCACGTCGTCCGTGGCCTCGATCTCGAGCCGGGCGAGGTTGACGAAGCTCTCCCAGTCCTTGCGCTGCTCGAAGATCTCCTTCAGCGTCGCCACGGCCACGAAGTTCGTCGGCTCGACCTCCAGCACCTTCTGGTACGCCTTGATCGCCTCGCCGACGTTGCGGAACTTCTCCTGGTACAGCTGCGCGACCTGCAGCAGCACCTCGACCTTGGCCACCGGATCGAGCAGCGCGTCGGCCTTGGCCACCAGCAGCTTGACGTGGTCCGCCGGCCGGTTGAGCTGCTCGAACAACCCCAGCAGCCGGTCGATCGCGTCGATGTTGGACGGGTCGAGCTGATGGGCCTGCTGGAGCGGCTGCAGGGCCGAGGGCTTCTGCCCCATGTCCTCGAGGTAGGTGTCGGCCAGCTCGAACAGCAGCTGCGTCCGCTCCGCGACGTCGGATTCCGGGAGCTTGTCGATCGTCTTCTTGAACGCGTCGACCAGGTAGTTCCAGCGCCGGGTCTGCCGACAGACCCGCCGGATGCCCTCGAGCACGGTCCGGGAGGGCGGTGCGGCGTCCAGCAGCTTGCGCCAGGCCGCCAGGGCCTTGTCCGCGCTGGTCGCCTCGAGCGTCATCGCCTCGTCGGCCTGGGCCGCCAGCTCGGCGGGCAGGTCCCGGTCCAGCAGGTAGTCCTCGGGCGCCGCCGCGGCCGGCGCGGCCGCAGGAGCCGGGGCCCCGACGGGCGCCGGCGTCTCGACGGGCGCCGGCGTCTCGACGGGCGCCG
>CAZMRP010000108.1:7911-10662 GCA_964568275.1 uncultured Myxococcales bacterium | reverse complement strand
AGGCCCGCCGTGACGTAGACGCGCGCGACGCCCCGGCTCTCGTACTCGGCGAACGAATGCGCCATGAGCTCCTCGACGATGCCCTTGTTCTGGTACTGCTGTTTGAGCTCCAAGTAATCGTGCGTAACCTCGAGCTCGCCGTCGTTGCCGCGCCCCACGGAGCGCTGGTACTTGACGACCATGTTCGTGCCCGGCTCGCCGTGGATGATGAGGCGGTCGGGGGCGATCGCGCGCATCCTCGCGCCGTCGCGGCGGGGCGCGGCGCCGAAGAAGTACGACATCATCGGCTCGCGCGGCGCGGTGCGGATCACCTTGAACCACTGCCCGCCCGTCGCCTGCGGGTTGCGCTCGATTCCCTCGAGGCGGAAGCGCGCGCCGAGTTGGCCGAGCGTTGGCGAGCGGTGAACCGCCCCCCGGTCCCCTGCCAGCAACTGCGCCGCCCCGCCGTACCGCTCCGCTTCCGCCTGGCGACGCCGCCCATCGAGGGGACCCTCCCGGAGGATCGCAGCGCCGCCGCCCTGACCCACCTCTGCGACAGCGACGCGGCCCTCGCCTGGTGGTTCGTCCGGATCTACGACTCCCTCCCGGATTCCTGACCGGCGACCGGTGGGCCGGCGAGTGTCGAATGTCCGCCCGCCGTCCCTCCCCGCTGGCGGTCCGCGGCTCGCTGCGCTACGATTTCACGGAACGCCGGGGGAAGGGAGCGCGCCATGAAACGCTCGCTGTCCGTCTGGATCGTGGTCCTGCTGTCCGCCTGCGAGGGCGAATCGACCCCGGCCGATGCCGGGCCGGACGCACCGGCGGACGAGGCGACCGCGGACGTCCCGGACCCCCCGGACGTGACCGATCGACCGGACGCCGTCGCGGACGTCGAGGACCTGCCCGCCGATGCGCCGGTCGACGGCGCCGACGTCCCGGGCGACGTTCCGGGCGACGCCGAGGACGTCGAGGACGTGCCGCCGCGCGTCGTGACCTGCGCCGACGAGCCGCCGCCCGGCTCGCCGCTGCCCGACCCGCTCCCGACCTACGAGGGGACCTGCCCGACCCTCGCGCCCGGCCGCAATACCATCACCAGCTCGGGTGCCGAGCGCCAGTTCCTGCTGGTCGTCCCGGCGGACCCCGGGCCCGCCGAGAGCCTTCCGGTGCTGTTCCTCTGGCACTGGCTGGGCGGCGACGCGGAGGGGTTCCTCGAGCAGGGCGAGGTGCAGGCGGCGGCGGACCGGCTCCGCTTCCTGGCCGTGATCCCCGAGACCAAGGGCGACCTGGTGTTCAAGTGGCCCTACTCGCTGCTCGACAACGACGCCCGCCTCGAGGAAGAGCTGCGGTTCTTCGACGACCTGTTGGCCTGCGTCGCGGCGCAGTACCCGGTCAACCGCAACTGCATCTCGTCGGCCGGAGTCAGCGCCGGGGCGCTGTGGACCGACCAGCTCGCCCCCCGCCGCTCGCGGATCCTCGCCAGCTTCATCTCGCTCTCCGGCGGCGTGGGCGTCGCCGGCGACTGGCTCAACCCGATCCGCCCGTGGGTCGGTGCCGAGCACAAACTGCCCGGGATCGTGCTGTGGGGCGGCCCCACCGACTTCTGCGGCATCACGTTCCAGACCACCTCGCGCTACCTCGAGGACGCGCTGGTGGCCGGCGGGCACTTCTTCGTCGAGTGCGTCCACAACTGCTCGCACTCGGAGCCGCCGCTCGTGCCGCCGGCCGGCGAGTCGAAGTACGAGGCGATCTGGGCCTTCCCGCTCCACCACCCGTTCTGGCTGCGCCCGGGCGAATCGCCCTACCAGGTGACGGGGCTGCCGGCCAACCTGCCCGCCTGGTGCGGCATCGGTCCCGACAGCGCCACGATCCGCGACGGCGAGTGCGAAGGCGGGATCTTCGGCTCCTGCAGCTAGCAGCCTGTGACGAAGACCGGGAAGGCTCCGGCCGGGTCGCCGGGGGGTCGTTCGTCGGCGGGACGGGAATCGATGGTCGTGCGAACGATCGTCCTGCCGTCGTCCGTCGGCGGCGCCGCGGGCGTCGCCTCGGGCTAGTCGAGCATCCGCGGGTCGCCGCAGACGCCGTCGCCGCTGGCGGGATCGATCAGGCACTGCCACTGGCCGCAGTCGCCTTCCCAGGGCGAGCCGTCGTCCTCTTCCTCGTTCCAGCGACAGTCGTTCTGGCTGTCGCAAGCTTTGTTGCACAGCTTGGTGGTCAGTGTGGCGCCCATCACGGTCCGCGTGTCCGTGCCCTCGACGGAGCCGGCCGGGCAGGTGAAGGCGTCGACGTCGCCGGCGACCGGCGCCATGCTGCAGACCAACGTGCTCCCGGTGCAGCTCATCGCCATCAGCGTGCAGGTACCGCCGGCGGAGTAGATCGTGATTCCGTACGTGCGGTTCTCGATGCTGCGGCCGCAGGCCAGCACCGCGCTGCCGTCGGTGGGCACCTCCACGTTGTCGCAGCCGATGATTGTTCCGGCGCTGGGGTCGGTGTCGCTGCAATCCCGACCCTCGCAGCGGCACGGGGCGCCGATGTTCTGGTCGTTGATCGTGCACGAGGTGGTGCAGTCGTCGTAGTCGTTGACGTTGTTGTCGTCGCACTGCTCGCCCGGATCGACGGTCCCGTTGCCGCAGGCGGACATCAGCAGCGTGCAGTCGGCCAGGCAGGCGCCCGTGTCCGTCGTGTCGCACGCCTCGTTGGTCAGGTTGCCGTCGTCGCAGACCTCGCCGGGATCCAGGATGCCGTTGCCGCAGACGCCCGGACCCGTGTCGGCGG
>CAZMRP010000108.1:0-7811 GCA_964568275.1 uncultured Myxococcales bacterium | reverse complement strand
GGACGTCGGCGGGGACGTCGGCGGGGACGTCGGCGGGGACGTCGGCGGGGACGTCGGCGGGGACGTCCGGATCGGCGTCGGCGTCGGCATCGGCATCGGCCCCGCCTTCGGTCGTGTCGCCCTCGTCGGTCCCCGAGTCGTTGCTCGAGCTGTCGTCGCCGCAGGCGAAGCCGCCCAGGACCAGCGCCAGCACGGCGAGCCACCAGAGATTGCGTTTCATCCTCTCCCTCCTGCGCCGGTACCCGCGACCCCCTCCGGGCGCGTTCTTCTTCGTCCGGCGAAAAGCTGCGGCATCCTGCAATGCGGATCCCGCCTTGTCAAATCGCCCTCCGGCGCCCTCCGGCGCGTGCAGTTCGGGCGTGGACGGAGGCCGGTGGCGGTCGGCGAGGGTTGCCTCTGGCCCGTGGGGCGGCACCGCGCTAGACTTCGGCCGCTTTCGCGGGCGGCGCCGACGGGGAGACCGGGACGGCGGCCGGAGCGCTGCGGCAGCGGGGAGAGGACGAGATGAGCAAGCGAGTTCTGGCGTGGACGATCGGGTTCGCGGTGTTGTCGCTCGCCGGCGCCTGTGGCGACGACTCGACCACCGCCGACGTGGGCGGGGACCAGTCCGACTTCGTTCCCGACGGATGCCTCAATCTGTGCACGCTCGGCGCCCGGATCTGCTCCGGCGGCGGCTACCGCGAGTGCGTGGCGCAGGCCGACGGCTGCACCGATTTCGGGGACGTGGTCGCCTGCGGCGCGGGCGAGGTCTGCTCGGGCGGCGTGTGCGGCGACACCTGCCGCGATGTCTGCTCCGAGGGCGACACGCTGTGTTCGGGGGCGGGCTACGTGACGTGTGCGCGGCAGGCCAGCGGCTGCCTCGACTGGAGCGACGTCACGCCGTGCCCGATGGGCGAGGTCTGTTCGGACGGTGCGTGCGCCGGGTCGTGCGTCGACCGGTGCACCGTCGGCGCGCGGCAGTGCTACGGGGACGGCTGGCAGGAGTGCGTGGTCGGCGCCGCGGGCTGCGCGGAGTGGGGCCTGCCGGTGTCGTGCGGGACCGGCGAGTTCTGTGCGGGCGGCGTCTGCATCAGCGGCTGCCGGGACCTGTGCACGCCGGAGGGGGCCACGCGCTGCCAGGGGGCCGGCGTGGCGACCTGCGAGACGCAGGCCGGCGGCTGTCTCGACTGGGGCCTCGTGGTGCCGTGCGGGGCCGGCGAGGTCTGCACGGGCGGGGTTTGCGAGGAGCGCTGCTTCGACCAGTGCACGGAGGGTGCGACGATCTGCTCGGGGCTCGGCATCCGGACCTGCGAGACGCAGACCAGCGGCTGCCTGGACTGGAGCGACGTCGTGCCGTGCCCGGGCGGCGAGGTCTGTTCCGGCGGCGTGTGCGTCGGGAGCTGCTCGGACGTCTGCACCGACGGCGCCACGCGCTGTGCCGGCTCGGGGTTCCAGAGCTGTGCCGAGCAGGCGAGCGGTTGCCTGGACTGGGGCGACATCGCCGCCTGTCCCGACGGCCAGGTCTGCTCCGGCGGCTCGTGCCAGGATGTCTGCGTCAACCAGTGCACCGACGGCGCGCGGCGCTGCGTGGCGGGCGGGTACGAGGCGTGCGAAGTGCAGCCCAGCGGCTGCACCGACTGGAGCACCCCCGTGATGTGCGGCTCGGGCGAGGTCTGTTCGGGCGGCGCCTGCGTGCCGTCGTGCTCGGACGTCTGCACCGACGGCGAGACGCGCTGCGTCGGTTCGGGCATCCAGACCTGCGCGCTGCAGACCAGCGGTTGCTACGATTGGAACCCTACGGCGGCCTGTCCGTCGGGCGAGACCTGCCGGGACGGGGCCTGTGCGCCGCTGTGCACCGACGCCTGCACGCCGGAGGGGTCGCGGAGCTGCGACACCGCCACGGCCGCGGTCCGCACCTGCACGCTCGCCTCGGACGGCTGCCTGGCCTGGGGCGCGCCGGTGGCGTGCCCCGCCGTGCCCAACGGCACGCCGGTCTGCACGGCCGGCGTCTGCTCGGCGACCTGCGACGCCGGCTTCAGCCTGTGCGGCACCGACTGCCGCCGCTCCTGCAGGCCCTGGGAGTGGCAGGCGCCGCTGCCGCCGTACCACCACCTGTACGACACGACCAACGTCGGCGACACGGTGTGGGCGGTCGGCGAGTACGGCATCGTGGTCCGCTCCGGCGACGCCGGGGCGACGTGGGTCAACGTGGGGAGCGGCCCGCGGGTCACGCTGCGCGGCGTGGACTTCGTCGACGCGACGCACGGCTGGGCGGTGGGCGACAGCGGGACGATCGTCGTCACCACCGACGGCGGGGCGAACTGGAGCGTGCAGGCCAGCGGGACCACGCAGACGCTCCACGCCGTCTCGTTCGCCGACCTGAACCTGGGCTGGGCCGTGGGGGCCGCCGGCACGATCCTCGCCACGACCGACGGCGGGTTCACCTGGGTTCCCCAGACCTCCGGCACCACCCAGCCGCTGTACGACGTGTACTTCGTCAACGACCGCAGCGGCTGGGCCGTCGGCGGGACCACGACCTCCAACAGCACCATCCTGCGCACCGCCAACGGCGGCCTGGTCTGGCTGCCGCAGACCAGCGGCACCAGCTACGAGGTCCGCTCGGTGCACTTCGTCGACGCCGACAACGGCTGGGCCGCCGGCTATTACTACCTGTATCGCACGACGAACGGCGGCATCAACTGGACGCCGACCTACTACACCTACCAGTTCCGTGCCGTCGCCGGCGTGGCCGGGACGACGGCCAACGGCGTGATGGCGGTGGGCGACTCCGGCATCGTCTACTACTCGGCCACGGGCGGCACGAGCTGGACCGCCCGCACCAGCGGCACCACCTCGGCGCTCTACGGCGTCACCTTCCTCGACGCCAACCGGGCGGTCTCCGTCGGCGCCACGGGCGTCGCGATCACCACCGCCAACGCGGGCGCCACCTGGGTCGCGCAGCGCAATCCGGCGACGCCCCGCCACATGCGCTCGGTGGCGACCGTCTCGCCGTCGGCGGCCTGGGCCGTGGGCTACTCCGGGGCGATCTACGCCACGGCCGACGCGGGGGCGACCTGGACGGCGCAGGCCAGCGGCGTGACGACCAACCTGTGGGGCGTCGACTTCGCGAGCGCCACCACCGGCTGGGCGGTGGGCGACGGCGGCGTGATCCGGGCCACGACCAACGGCGGGACGACCTGGACGGCGCAGACCAGCGGTATCACCACCGCGCTGTACGCCGTCGACTTCGTCGACTCGGCCTACGGCTGGGCCGTCGGCGCCTCGGGAGCCATCCGCTTCACGCCGGACGGCGGGGCGACCTGGCAGGCCGAGACCAGCGGCACGACCTCCGTGCTGCGCGGCGTGAACTTCGTCAGCCGGACCACCGGCTGGGCGGTGGGCGACAGCGGGACGATCCGCGTCACGACCAACGGCGGCGTCACCTGGACGGCGCAGACCAGCGGCACCACGCAGGCGCTGTGGGACGTGGAGATGATCGACGCCAACACCGGCTGGGTCGTCGGCACCACCGGCATGCTGCTCAAGACGGTCAACGGCGGGACGACCTGGACCGTCGTCGGCACGCCCGCCTCGGCCGCGTTCTACGGTGTCTCGTTCGCCGACGCGAACAACGGCTGGATCTTCGGCGCCGCGGGCACGGCGCTGCGCACGAGCGACGGCGTCAATTGGAACTCGCTGACCGTCCCCACCGGGCAGGCGCTGTACGGCGTCGATTTCGCCAGCACCAGCGTCGGCTGGGTCGTCGGCGACAACGGCACGATCCTCGCCACCCGGACGGGAGGCGAGTAGGTCCGGAGGAAGCGCGCGATGCGTCAACTCTACCGCGGGGGGCTTGTCCTGTGGCTCGTCGCCGGCGCTTGTGCGGAGACCGACGACGGGGCCGACGACGCCGGCGTCCGCGACGACGCGGCCGTCGACATCGAAGTCGGCGACGTCGACCACGGGGCGGACGGCGACCCCGACGGCGTGGATCTGCCCGACGTCCCCGACGGGGCCGACGGCTGCGGCACCGCGCCGTGCCTGCTCGGCGACCGCCGGTGCGAGCCGCCTCCCGCCGACGACACGATCTACCGCGCGTGCGAGACGGGTCCCGACGGGTGCGTCCGCTGGGGCGACCAGCAGTCCTGCCCGACCGACCAGTTCTGCCAGGATGGCCTGTGTGTGGAGGCCTGCACGGACATCTGCACCGAGGGCGCGCGGCAGTGCCTGTCGGCGACCGAATGGCAGGTCTGCGGGCCGGGGCCGCGCGGCTGCCTGACCTGGGGCGCGGGGACCGCCTGTCCGACGGGCCAGGTCTGCACCGGGGCGGGCGAGTGCGCCGTCTGCGCCGACGAGTGCGTGGCCGGCCTGATGCGTTGCTCGAGCGCCGGGGCGCCGTTGGTCTGCGCGGTCGGCGCCGCGGGCTGCCTGACGTGGCTCGAGTCGCCGGCCTGCGCGGCCCCCCAGTACTGCTGGGAGGGGGCGTGCGTCGACGCCTGCACCGACGTCTGCTCGGCCGGCCAGATGCGCTGTTTCGGCGACGACTACCAGGTCTGCATGCGCCAGCCGGCCGGCTGCTACGGCTGGGGGACGCCGTACCGCTGTCCCGGCGGCCGGGCCTGCGTCGGTGCCGGGATCTGCCCGAGCTGCACCGACACCTGCGCGTCGGGCGACGGGCTGTGCGACACCGCGACCTCCGCGGTCCGCTGCCGGCTCGACGGCACCACCGGCTGCTGGGTCTGGGGACCGTCCACCCCCTGCGGCACGCACGAGGCGTGCGAGGGGGCGGGCGTGTGCACGACGATCTGCACCGACGCCTGCGCGGTGGTGGGCGAGCGCGAGTGCGGGCCCGGGGGTGGTCCGCGCGAGTGCGTGCTGGGGGCGCTGGGCTGCCGGGAGTGGAGCCCCGAGACCCCCTGTGACGTCGTCGCCAACGGCGCCAACGTCTGCCTCGGCGGCGCCTGCGACCTGACCTGCGAGGCGGGGTTCCTCGAGTGCGGGCCGACGTCGTGCCGCGTGTCGTGCGCGCCGTGGACCCAGCAGAGTCCGGTGCCGCCCTACGAGAACCTCTGGGCGGCGGACGCCGTCGGCAACACCGTGTGGACGGCCGGCAACGCCGGCGCCGTGGCGCGCAGCGACGACCGGGGCGTGACCTGGCGCAACGCCGGCAGCGCTCCCGGCGGCGCGGCGCTCAACGGCATCGACTTCGTGAGCGCCGACCTCGGCTGGGCCGTCGGCAGCGGCGGCGCGATCTTCCACAGCGCCGACGGGGGCGGCAACTGGTTCACGCAGACCAGCGGCGTCACCGCCAACCTGCGCGGCGTGTCGTTCGTCGACGCCGGCACGGGCTGGGCCGTGGGCGAGGCCGGGACGATCCTCGCGACGACCGACGGCGGGACGACCTGGACGGCGCAGACCAGCGGCCTGACCACCACGCTCCACGCCGTGCACTTCGTGTCCGCCACCACCGGTTGGGTCGTCGGCGCCGGCGGCCGGATCCTCAAGACCGCCGACGGCGGGCGCGTCTGGCTGCCGCAGACCAGCGGCACGACCCTCGACATCCGGTCGGTCCGGTTCGTCGACGCCAACACCGGCTGGGCCGTCGGCAACAACTACGCCTACCGCACCACCAACGGGGGGACGACCTGGGCCGCCTTCCTCCGGTCGACGCTCTCGTACAACGCGATCTACCCGATCTCGGCCAGCGTCGCGCTGGTCGTCGGCGCGAGCGGCCGCGTCGAGACCACGGCCGACGGCGGGTTGAGCTGGTCCGTCCGCACCAGCGGCACCACCGCCGCCCTGAACGCGCTGGTGTTCGTCGACTCGCTCAACGCCGTCACGTTCGGCGCCAACGGGCTGGTGCTCACCTCGGCCAACGGCGGCTCGACCTGGGTCGAGCGGCGGGGGGGGACGACCGACAACCTGCGCGACGTGTTCTTCGCGGACGCCGCCCACGGCTGGGCCGTCGGTGCGGCCGGACGCATCGTCGCCACGACCGACGGCGGCGCGGCCTGGACGCCGCAGGTGTCCGGTGTCACCAACAACCTGTGGGGGGTCTGGTTCGCGGACGCCGCGCACGGCTGGGCCGTGGGCGAGGCCGGCACGATCCGCGCGACGACCGACGGCGGTGTCGGCTGGACCACCGGCGTTTCCGGAACCACGGGGGCGCTGTACGACGTGATGTTCCTCGATGCCGACGAGGGTTGGGCGGTCGGCGCCTATTCGTCCGGCAGCTCGGTGCGCTACACGCCGGACGGCGGGACGACCTGGATGGCCGAGCCGACCGGCATTCCGACCACGGTCACGATGTACGGCGTGTGGTTCAACCCCAGCGGCCACGGCTGGGTCGTCGGCACCTCGGGGACGATCCGCTACACCCTCAACCGCGGCGTCAGCTGGAGCACGCCGGGCGCCACCGGCACGACCCAGACGCTGTGGAGCGTGCAATTCGTCGACGACAGCGTCGGCTTCGTCGTCGGCGGCGCGGGCGTCGTGCTGGTCACCGCCGACGGCGGCCTGACCTGGACGGTGCGCGGCACGCCGGTCACGAGCGTGCTCTACGACGTCGCGTTCATCGACCCGCTCCACGGCTTCGTCTCCGGCGCCGCCGGGACCTTCCTCAAGACGGTCGACGGCGGCACGTCGTGGACCTCGCATCCGGCGTCCACCTCGCGCGACCTGCGCGGGGCGAGCTTCCGCACCGCCGACGACGGCTGGGTCGCCGGCGACTACGGCACGATCCTCCGCACCTTCTCCGGCGGCGAGTGACCCCGCGCCGGGTCCGTCGCCGGCCGCACCTGACGCCGGCCGCTCCGATGCCGATACTGCTTTCCGCCGCGCCGGGAGGGCGCGGTGGGGAGCAGGCGATGGCCCAGCAGACCGAATGGACGTTCCGCATCGACGGCATGACCTGCGCGCACTGCGCCCGCGCCATCGACGACATGCTGCTCGAGGTGGGCGGCGTGCTCCGCAGCCGGACCAGCCACGCCGACCGGCGGGCGGTGGTGGTGGTCGGGCCGGAAACGGACCCGCAGGAACTGGTGGCGGCGATCGAGGAGGCGGGCTACCGCGTGCGGGAACGTTCGTCCCGTCCCGTCTGAGCGGCCGTCAATCCGCCAGCCGGACCCGGACGTCCACGGCGCCCGAGGCCCGACCCGGGGGTGCGATCAGGAACGGGTTGAGCTCCAGTTCCGCGATCTCCGGGTGTGCGGCGACCAGCGCCGAGAGCCGCACCAGCGCGTCGCGCAGCAGCGCGAGGTCCACCGGGGGCTCGCCGCGGCTGCCCGCGAGCAGCGGAAAGACGCGCACCTCGCGGATCATCTCGTCGGCGTGGCGCGGGCCCACCGGGTGGAGCCGGAACACCACGTCGCCCACCACCTCGACGTGGATCCCGCCGCTGCCGAACATCAGCAGCGGGCCGAACAGCGGGTCGAACGACATGCCGAGGATCGTCTCCCGCGCGCCGACGAGCTGCCGTTGCAGGGCGAGCCGGCCCCGGCCGCCGGCCTGCTGCTGCAGCAGCTCGGTCAGCCGGCGCCAGGCCCGCACCAACTGCCCCTCGTCCGCCAGCCCCGTCGCCACGCCGTGCACGTCGCTGCGGTGCACGATCGCCGGCGAGTCCACCTTGGCCACGACCGGCCAGCCGAGGCGTCCCGCGGCGTCGAGCGCCTCGTCGAGCGAGGCGGGGAACTCGGTGGGCGCGGTCGGGATGCCCCAGGCTTCCACCAGCGCCAAGCCGTCCTCCAGGCCGAGCAGCAGCGGCTGCCCTTCGGGACGCGGGCGGGCGCGCGCCGTCGCCAGCCGCGCCGCGCCGCCGTCGCCCGACGGTCGGA
>CAZMRP010000107.1:0-10676 GCA_964568275.1 uncultured Myxococcales bacterium | reverse complement strand
CAGGCGGCGGCGGGCGCTGACCGAGACGTGCAGGGCGATGCGGCAGGCGAAGTGCAGCACCCCCGACTCGCCGCGGAAGCCTCCGAGCGCCCCGGCGAGGGCGACCAGGCTCTCCTGCGCGGCGTCCTGGGCGTCGGCGTCGGACGCGCCGAGCACCGTGCGGGCCACGCGGTAGACGGCGGGCGAGACCGCCTCCAGCAGCCGCCGCATCGCCTCGGGCTCCCCGTCGGCCGCGCGTCTCGCCAGGTCCCGCAACGGGTCCAACGCCGCCACCTCCACCCCGCCCTGTCGCACGTCGCCCCGGAAACCGATCACCCGCTAGATCTGCCGCAGCGTCGTCCCGTCCCACCACAGCACCGCCGAGCCCTCGCAGTAGGCTCCCAGCCGTGGGACCTGGCGGGTGACCAGCAGAAACACCTCGGTGGGCGAGTTGCCCCGCAGCGCCACCGGGCGAATCCCGTCGCCGACGCACTGGTAGACCCCGGGCGTGTCGTCGTACCGCAGCGGCCAGTGCCCCAGCACGTCGAACCGCGTCCCGTCCCAACGGACGAAGTGCGTCTCGGTGATGAAGTACAGGACGCCGTCCGAGCCCCACATCGCCAGGATCGGCTTGCCCTCGTTGCACATCGTCCCGTCGTCGAGGTCCGGCCACTCCACGTCGGCCCAGGTCGTCCCGTCGAAGTGCCGTAGCTGCCCGTCGTACGTCCCGATCCACACGTCGTCGCCGGCGAAGCCCCAGATCGCCGTCAGTTCGCCGAGGGTCCCCGGGTCGTGGATCCGCCACTCGTCGCCTTCGAGCGACAGCAGCACGGCGCTGCCGCCGGCGACGAAGACGTCCTCCTCGTCGGCCCAGATCCGCCCCCAGGCCGCCGACTCGAACGGCAGTGCCACCGGCACCGGGGCCCACCCTGCCCCGTCGTAGTGCACGACCCGCGAGTCCGGGCCCGCCTGCCACATGGCGTACGCGAGGTGGTCGTCGACCACGAACAGCGAGCCGATGTTGTACAGTTCGCCCGACCACATCGGCTCCACCATCCCCGGCTCGAAGCCGTAGACCGACCCCGCCGAGCCCCACCCGAGCAGCCGGCCCTCGAGCACGCCGCCGATCCGCGTCAAACACCCCCAGCTTCCGCCGCCGAACTGCTCGCAGCTGTCGCGGAAGAACTCGGTCCAGCCCAGGCCGCCGTTGTACGAGATCTGGAGCACCGGAGGCTCGCCGACGAACCAGCCTCCGTCCGCGGGCCGGATTCGCTCCCAGGCGGTGAGTACGTAGATCCCGCTGTCGTCCGCCCACAGGTCGAACGGCATCGGGTCCCACTGCGCTTCGCAGTACGGGACCGGCGGCGGAGCCCAGGGGTCCGTCGACTCGCGCCAGGCGGCCGCCTCGGGCCCCGCGTCGGGTTCCGCGTCGGGCCCGCCGTCGAGCGGCACCGACCAGAAGGTGTCGAGTTCCGGGCCGAGGCCGCCGTCGCTCTCGCCGAGGAAGGTGCTCGAGCCGTCGCAGGCGGCGGCCGCGCCGACCGCGAGCGCCACCGCAACCATCCGGATCCGCTTCGTCTTCATCCGCGACTCCTTCCGGGGCGTCCGCCGGGCCTCCCGGCCCACGTCCGCCTCCGTCCCCCCTGTCGCAAGCCGGTACGGGAACCGATCACTCCTCGGCCGTCAGGCTAGCACCGTTTCCGCCCGATCGCCGGGCCGGGCTGCCGGCGGCGCGAGGACAAGGCAGGGGGGTTCGGCCGGACCGGCCGGGTCGGGTGGGAGGTACCGGAGGGGAACGGGAGGAACGGGTCGGGAGGGCTACGACCGGCGGCGCCGGATCAGCGCCAGGCCGAAGACGGCGAGCAGGCCGGCGAGCAGGCCGTGGGTCGACGAGCCGCCGACCGCGCGGCAACCGCAGCCTTCACCGCCGTCGGACGGCGGCAACTCGGCGTCGGCGCCGTCCTCGACCGTGTCGCCGATGCCGTCGGTGTCCGCGTCGGCGTCCGCGTCGGCATCGGCGCCTTCCGCCGAATCCTCGACGCAGGCGTCGCCCTCGAGGTGCGTGCCGGTCGGGCAGCAGGCATCGGCCACGCAGCCGCGGCCTTCGCAGTCCACGGCGACGTCCTCGGCCGCGCCGCAGGAGTCGAACCAGGTGAGGTCGCCGTCGTCGCACGCCTGGTAGGAGTGCGTCGTGCAGACGCAGTCGCCCGCCTCCGGCACGCAGAGGTCGTCGCCGTCCACGTCCTCGCAGGCGTAGCCCATCGGGCACGAGCCGGTCGTGGCCGGGTCGCAGGCCACCCCGCAGTAGTCGCCCGAGGACAGCGTCATGCAGACGTTGCCTTCCACGCCGCAGTCGGCGTCGGTGGAACAGATCCGGCACAGGGCCTCGACGCAGCTGTCGGAAGCGCACAGCTCGAACGGCACGTCGCAGTCGTCGTGCGTCACGCAGCACCCTTCGGTGGTGGCGGTCACCGTGCAGACGCCGGCCTGGCACTCGGTGGTCGTGCACAGGTTGTCGTCGTCGCAGACGGTGCCGTCGGCCACCGCGGCGTCGTCCGGGCAGAGGCCCGCGCCGTCGCAGTACTCGATGGCATCGCAGTCGTCCACCGCGTCGCGGCAGATGATCTCGGTCCCGGCGTGGTTGGGCAGGCAGACGCCGGCCCCGTCGCAGGTGTCCTCGGCCGAGCAGGGGTCGGCCGTCAGCGTGCCGCACGGCAGGCCCGCCGCCTCGAAGGCGTCGTCGGGGCACGCCCCGGCGCCGTCGCAGAACTCCGCCACGTCGCAGTCGCCCGCGTCGGCGCGGCACTCCACGTCGGTCGCCGCGAAGTTGTCGAGGCAGACACCCGCGTCGTTGCAGGTATCGGCGTGGTTGCAGGTATCGTCGGTCGGGTCGCCGCAGGCGGTGCCGGACGCCTCGAACACGTCCGCGGGGCACGCCCCGGCGCCGTCGCAGAGTTCCGCCACGTCGCAGTCGCCCGCGTCGGCACGACACTCGGTGGTGGCCGGAGCGTGGTTGTCCAGACAGGCCCCGGAGCCGTCGCAGCTGTCGGGGTCGGTGCAGATCGTGTCGCTCGCGTCGCCGCACGCCGTCCCGGCGTCGGCGAAGGCATCGACCGGGCAGGCGCCGTAGGCGTCGCAGAACTCCGCCACGTCGCACTCGCCGGCCGCCGCGCGGCAGCTCGTGGTCGTCGGGGCGTTGTTCGCCTGGCAGGTTCCCGCGGCATCGCAGGTATCCGGATCCGTGCACACCGTGTCGGTGGAATCGCCGCACGCCGTCCCGGCCGCCACGAAGGCATCGGCCGGGCAGGACCCGGCGGCGTCGCAGTACTCGGCGACGTCGCAATCGCCCGCGTCGGCGCGGCAGACCGTCGTGGTCGGCTCGTTGTTCGCCAGGCAGACCCCGCCGGCGTTGCAGCTGTCGGGGTTGTCGCAGACGGTGTCGCTGGGGTCGCCGCACGCCGTCCCGGCCGCCTCGAAGGCGTCGGCCGGACACGAGCCGGCGCCGTCGCAGAACTCCGCCACGTCGCACTCGCCCGCGTCGGCACGGCACTCGGTCGTGGTCGGCTCGTTGTTCGCCAGGCAGACGCCGGTCGCGTTGCAGGTATCGGGGTTGTTGCAGACGGTGTCCGCGGTGGAACCGCAGGACAGGCCCTCGGTCCGGGGCCCGCAGGTGCCGTCCGTCGCGGCGCCCGCCGCCCGGCTGCAGGCCTGGCAGTCGGTGGTGCCGCCGGCGCAGGCGTTGTTGCAGCACATGCCGTCGACGCAGAAGCCGGTGGCGCAATCGCCCGGCGCCGTGCAGGGGGTGCCGGTCGTCGCGGTCACCGTGAACGCCGCGGCGCGCGTGTTGTTGGTCTCGTTGGACTCGACGATCGAGTTGTTGGAGTCGACGATCGCCCCGATGTACCGGCCGCCCACCGTCGCCGTGGAGGGCACCGTCACGGTCACCGTGCCGTTGGCGGACCCGGGATAGTAGGCCCCTGCGAACAGGCCGGCCGGAACCGTCACCTCCATCGCGAGATACCAGTCGGCGGTGGTGATGGTGGCGTCGTCCGAGTAGTAGAACCGCAGCGGGAACGCCGCCATGGTCCGCGTGGTACCGGTATTCCGGATCCGGTAGGTCACGGTCAACATCCCGCCCGGCACCTGGGTGGTCGGCGCAACGCTCAGCGTCGTGACCTGGAGGTCCGGCTGCCCCGTGATCGAGATGGCGCGGTAGCCGCGGTTGTTGGTTTCGTTGTTCTCGATGATCGCCGAGGTGGAATCGATGAAGTAGTGGATGTACCGGGTGCCGTTGGCCGCCGCGGGCGGCAGCATGTACGTCTGGGTGATCGTGGAACTCGTGACACCGCCGCCGAGACCGCCGGTGAAGACGTAGTTGCCCATCAGGGTCAAGCCGGTCGTGGCGGTGCTGTCACCATAGTAGAACGACACGGTGAACGGGCCGGCCGACGTCGTGGTCGCATTGCGCACGGAGAAACTGACCGACACGCCGCTGCCGTAGCCGACGACAGAGGCAGGCGTCGTCCACGCATTCATCAGCAGGTCCGCGACGACATCGAGCAGCGTGGCCCGCGTGTTGTCCGTCTCGTTCGTCTCGGGCTCCAGGTTGTTGTAGTCGATGATCGAGCCGATGTAGTACCGGCCGGCGACGGTCCCCAGCGGGATGGTAATGGTCTCGGAGTTCGTCCCGGTCCAACCGACCGGCATGCCCACCGGCCACATCCGCTCGACGCCCAGGTAGGTATCCGTCGTGCTGATCGTCGCATCCGTCGACAGGTAGAACCGTTGGTAGACGGTTCGAGCGCCGGTCGTCGTGCCGCTGTTCGTGACCGTGTGCGTGACGGTCACCGTCCCGCCCGCCGTGACCCCCGTGGGGGTCACCGACAGTGCCGTGATCCGGTAGTTCGCCAGCGCCGAGGCGTCTTCGGGAAGACTCGCCGCGCCGAGCAACACCAGCGCCGGCAGGGCCAGGCCGAACCGACTCATCCGATGATTCCGCGTCCTCGATTGCATTCCCACTCCCTCCTTCATCTCGTCGGCCGCGATTCCCGTCGGCCGGCGCGCGGCTCCCGAATCGGGAATCCGCCTTCATCTCGCAGACCTGCCTCTCTCGCAGGACGACAACGGGGCGGAAACATACACGATCGGGGCGACCAGTCAAGCGGGCGCGCACGGACCTCTTGACCCGGCCGACCCGGGGCGGCAAGGTCGCGCCCGATGGGCGGTCTCGGACCATGGCTCGGCGTGGCGCGCGCGCCGTTCCTGCTGCTGCCCGTGGCGCTGGTCGTCAACGGCGCCGCCGCCGGCGCGTGGGACGGCCCGTGGAGCTTCGCTCGAACCGCGCTGGCCCTCGTCGGCCTCGTGGCCATGCACGTCGCCGTGAACGTCCTCAACGAGATCAGCGACCACCGCACGGGCATCGACCGGCTCACGCAGCGGACGCCGTTCTCCGGCGGCAGCGGCACGCTGCAGGCCGGCTCGGTGACCCCGCGGGGGGCGCTCGTCTTCGCCGCCGCCTGCTTCGTCGTCGGCGCGGGAATCGGCCTGTACCTCGCCTCCGTCACCGGCTGGCTGCTCGTCGCCCTCGGCCTGGCCGGCTCGCTGACCGTCGTCACCTACACCGACCTGCTGGCGCGAATCGGCGTCGGGGAGTTCGCCGCCGGCCTGGGCCTCGGGGCGATCCCGGTGCTCGGCACCGCCTTCGTCCAGCACGGACGGCTCGGCCCGGCCGCGTTCGCCGCGGCGGTCCCGCCGCTGCTGATGACCTTCAACCTGCTGCTGCTCAACGAGTTTCCCGACGAGCAGGCCGACCGCGCCGGGGGCCGCCGGCACCTGGTGATCGCCCTCGGTCGCCGGGCCGCCGCGCGGATCTGGGCCGCCGCGGCGCTGCTCACGCCGCTGTGGATCGTCGCGGCCGTGGCATCGCAGGCCCTGCCCTGGACCGCGCTGCCGGCCGTGTTGCCCACCCTGCTGCTGCTGCGGGGACTCGGCTGGGCCTTCCGCGAACCCGCGGCCCCGGTACCGGTGCCGGCGCTGGCCGCCAACGTCGTCTGGAACCTCGCCACCAACGTCTGCCTCGGGCTGGGGATCGCCGCCGGCCACCTGCTGTGAAACGACGCGGCAAGTCGACCGCGTGCCGCGGGCGGCGACGCGGCGGCGTCAGGCCGCCGGTCCCGACGGGCCGGAGGTCGCCCCGGCCGCCGCGACCGCCGCCTTCCGCTCGCGGCGCAGCTGCGGGTAGTGGAACAGGCAGTAGACCACGGGGACGAGGAACAGCGTGACGAAGGTCGACACGGAGAGGCCGCAGATCATCGCCGTGCCCAGCTCCTGCCACAGCTCGTGCCCCTCGCCCGCCGCCAGCACCATCGGCACCATGCCGAACATGCAGGCCAGCATCGTCATCAGGATCGGCCGGAGGCGCCGGCGGCCGGAGACGACCACGGCGTCGAGGATCGTCATCCCCTGTTCGCGGCGCATCAGGTTGATGTAGTCGACGAGCACGATCGCGTTGTTGACGACGATGCCCATCAGCATGATCAGGCCGAGCAGGGAGATCACCGAGATGGTCAGGCCGAGCAGGTCCATGCCGATGAAGATCCCGGTGAAGGCGAAGGGGACGGAGAACATGACGACCAGCGGGTCGCGCAACGTGCCGTACTGGCCGGCCATCACCATGTAGATCAGCAGCACCGAGGCCAGCAGGGCCAGGGTGAGGTCCCCCATGATCTCGGCCTGCTGCTCGAGCTCGCCGCCGAGGTCCACCGCGACGTCCTCGGGCAGGTCGAGCCCGGCGATCCCGGACCGGATGTCGGCCGCGATCTCGTCCAGCGGGCGGTCCTGCTGGTAGGCGGTGACCAGCATCATCCGCGCCCGGTTCTTGCGCGTGATCTCCACCGGGACCGAGCTCTCCTCGACCTCGGCCACGTTCGACAACCGGATCTGCGCGCCCGTGACGGACGGGACGGCGAACGCCTCGAGGTCGGCCACCGAGTCGCGCTCCTCCTCGCGGAGGCGCAGCACGATGTCGGCCTCCTGGGCCCGGATGCCGGCGCCGCGGTAGACCCCCGTGTCGCTGCCGTGCAGCGCCGTCCGCAGGGCGTCGCCGGCCATCCAGGTGTTGATCCCGAGCAGCGAGGCGCGCAGCCGGTTCATCCGCACCTCGAGCTCCGGCCGCATGTCGATCCCCTCGGCGACCACCTCCGTCGTCCCCCGGACCTCCCGCACGACCTGCTCGACGGCCGTCGAGGCCTCGCGGAGCCGGTCGAGGTCCATGCCCGAGATCTCCACCGCCACCGGCTTGGAGGTGCCGAACACCTGGCCCATCATCGCGTTGCGGGTCTGGACCTGGTAGCTCACGAGGTCGGGGATGCGCTCGAGGCGGCCGCGGATGCGGTCGGCCATCGGGTCGACGGAGGCGACCCGACGCTCGCCCTGCGGCTTGAGCCGCCCGGCCACCTCGAAGATGTACGTCCCCTCCTTCTGCCCGGTCAGGATCCCGCTCCCCTCCTCGGAGCGCCCGGCGCGCCAGTGGGCGTGCATCAGGTCGGGGCCGGCCTCCTCGCGGAGGATCCGCTCGACCTCCCGGGCCACCTCCGCGGTGCGCGCGGTGCTGGCGCCGACGGGGAGCCGGCCGTAGACCGTCACCTCGCCCGAATCGGGGGCCGGCATGAAGTTCATCCCGCCGCCGACCACCGTCTGGACGGTCCAGGCGGCCAACCCGGCGCAGAGCAGCAGCACGACCCAGCGGTGGCGGGCGCTCCAGCCGGCCGCCGTGCCGTACGCGCGCTCGACGGCCAGCAGCGCGCGCTCGCTCGCATCGTGCGCCCACTGGATCGCCCGCCCCGCACGGTTGCGCGGCGGTCGCTCCTCGGCCTTGCTCCGCAGCAGCAGCTTGCAGAGCATCGGCGTGAGCAGCAGCGAGACCGCCAGCGAGGCGGTGACGGCGGTGATCATCACCGATGCGAACTGGCCGGCCATCGGACCGATCACCCCGGAGAGCATCAGCCCCAGCGGCAGATAGACGACGACGGTGGTGAGCGTCGAGGCGACGACCGCGGCCATCACCTCGCGCAGCCCCTCGGAGGCGGCGTCCTCCCGGCTCTTGCCGTCCCGCAGGTGACGCTCGACGTTCTCCAGCACGACCACCGCGTTGTCGACCACGATGCCGATGGCCAGCGACAGGGCGATCAGGCTGATGATGTTGAGCGACTGGTCGGCGAAGTGCAGGACGGCGAAGACCACCATCATCGAGGACGGGATGGCGAGGGCGACGACGATCGAGGAGCGGATGCGTCGCAGGAAGACGAACACGACGAGCACGACGAACACGCCGCCCCACAGGACCGCCTCGGTCAGCGCCCGGACCATCAGCTGCACGAACCGCGAGGTATCGGCGACGACCGACACGTGCAGCCCGTGGGGCAGCTTCGGGTTGAGCCGTTCGACCTCCGCCTGCACCTCCCGCGCCACGTCCACCACGTTCGCGCCGCTGCGCTTCTGCACCACGATCAGCTGCGCCGGCCGCCCGTCGAACTGCGACAGCGCCTGCCGCTCGGCCGGACCGATCGACACCTGCGCCACGTCGCGCAGCCGGACCACCCCGCCGGTCCTGGAGGCGCCGACCACCAGCTCCCGCAGGTCGTCCAGGCTGGTGAACTCGGCCGGCAGCCGCACGCCGTAGTCGATTCCCCCCAGCACCAGGTTGCCCATCGGGATCGACAGGTTCTGCACCCGAATCGCCATCCCGACCTGCGACAGCGACAGCCCCTGCTGCTCGAGCCGCGCGCGGTCGAGGTCGACGTGCACCTCCTCGGGCGCCGGGTTGGTCACCGTCACGCTGCCGACCCCCGGCAAGTGCTGCAGCCGCTCGACCACCTGCACCCGCACCGCCTCGGTCCAGTCGTCGACGTCGCCGACCTCGGACGTCACCGCCAGCACCACCACCGGCATCGCGCCGATGTCGAACTTCAGGATCGACGGCTCGTCGATGTTGTCCGGCAGCTTGCGCCGGATCAGCCCGAGCTTCTCCCGGATGTCGCTCGCCGCCTCGTCCAGGTCGGTGCCCGACTCGAAGACGCAGGTCACCGCGCCGATGTTGTCGGTCGACGTGGAGATCACGTCCTCGATCCCCGCGATCCCCGTCACCACGTCCTCGATCGGCCGCGTCACCCGGTCCTCGACGTCGACCGACGTGGCGCCGGGGTAGACCACGACCACCGACAGGCTCGGCAGCTCGATCTCGGGGAACATGTCGAGCGGCAGCTGGCGCAGGCCGTAGTAGCCGATCAGCACCAGGAACAGGAACACCATCCCGATCAGCACGGGATGGCGCGCCGCCCAGCGACCGAGCGTCATGGAGCCGCAGCCTCGGACGCCGACGCGTCCTCGGCCGGCACCTCGGACGCCGCCAGGCAGACCGTCTGGCCCGCCCGCAGCCGCTGGACCCCGGTCACCGCCACCCGCTGGCCCGCAGCGACGCCGCGCACGTTCAGCCGGTTCTCCGAGCGGCCGAGGATCTCCACCCGCTGCTCCGTCGCCCTGCCGTCCGGACCGATGACGAACACCGTCGAGCTCCCCGACGCCGGGTCGCCGAGCAGCGCCTCGCGCGGCACCACGGTCCAGGTCTCGGGGAGCAGCGACAGGCGCAGCGTCGCCGCCATCGCCGGCCGGAAACGCCCGTCGTTCTCCAGCAGCACCGAGATCGGCACCGTGCGGGTCTCGGGGTCGAGCGCCGGCATCACGGCCGCGATGCGCCCGCGCACCGGCTGGTCCGGGTAGGCGTCCAACACCACCTCCAGCTCCGCCTCCCGGTCGACCCGCCCGAACTGCAGCTCCGAGACCGACCCCTCGATCCGCACCTTGGCGATGTCGAGGATCACCAGCACCGGGGTCGGCGGCATCGGCTGCGCCAGCGCACCCACGTCCGCCAGCCGCTCGGCCACCACCCCGTCGAACGGCGCGGTGAGCACCGTGTCGGCCAGCCGCGTCCGCGCGATCTCCAGCCCGACCTGCGCCAGCTGCGCCTGGGCCCGCGCCGCCCGCGCCCCCGCCCCCGCCTGCTCGTGACTCGTCCGCACCTCGTCGACCTGCGCCTGCGTCACCACCCCACTCTGCTGCAGAACCTCCAGCCGCTCGAGCTGCGGCGTCACCGTGTCCCGCGTCGAGGCCGCCCCCGCCGCCGCCACCTGCGCCACCGCAAGCTGCGCCTCCACCTGCCGGATCGCATCCTCGTACGGCTGCGGGTCGATCCGCACCAGCACCTCGTCCTTCACCACCGGGTCGCCCTTGTCCTTCGTGATCTCGACGATCGTCCCGGGGACCTTGGAGAACACGATCAGCTTCTGGTTCGGCAGCACGTTCCCCGGTACCTCGATCACCGGCCGCTCCACCGACTCCGTCACCACCGCCGTCTCCACGCACAACGGCGCCGCCGGACCGGCATCCACGTTCCCGGACGCCCCCGCGTCCTTCTGACACCCGAACGCCACCACCCCCACGACAACGACCGCCAGGACCGCCAGCCCGCTCCGACCCGCCGTCATGGGTTCCTCCGCCGCAGTCCGTTCATCAACAACTGGAACAGCTGCTGAAGTCCCTCGTCCATTCGGCTCGCCCGAACGTAGAGCATGAAGAGGTCCGACAACCTGTTCAACGCGTCCACCGCCGCCGCAGCGAGCCGGTCATGGTCCCCCGTCGCC
>CAZMRP010000106.1:0-10699 GCA_964568275.1 uncultured Myxococcales bacterium | reverse complement strand
GGCCGGCGCGCCATCCGGCGAGGGCGGCGACGGCCAGCAACGCGGTCCACGGGGCGGGGCGAGCGCCGGGAGCGCGGCAGCCGCAGTCGTCGGGCGGCGGGGAGCAGTCGAGGTTGAGGCCGCCGCGGGGTTCGCGGCAGGTTCCGGGGTCGTCGGCGGTCGGGTAGAGCGTGCGGAGGCCCTCGACGTCGTCGGCCGTGAGGTCCCGCAGGTCGCAGTCGCCGGGGTAGGAGCGGGGGCGCATGGTGGCGCCGAGGGCGCTCGAGTGGTCGAGGCCGACGACGTGGCCGGCCTCGTGGGCGGTGGTGTTCCAGATGTCGATCTGGCCGGCGGCGCAGCTGGTGCCGAAGGTGAAATCGACGCCGTTGAACTCGATGTCGGCGTCGAGGATCGTGCCGTCGTCGACGACGTAGGTCAGGGTGGTGAGGGCGATGCCGGCGGGGGGGTAGTCGTCGGGCCAATGGTCCTCGAGCCAGCGGACGCAGTTGGCGTTGGCGCCCTGCTGGAGGAACTCGGCGCGGCAGCAGCTTGCGGTGGCGGTGTCGGTGAAGGCGATGTAGGCGTCGGCGACGTCGTTCCAGACGGCGAAGCCGGCGCGGAGCGCGGCCTGCAGGTCGTCGAACGGGACGTCGCGGGAGCCGCCGGAGTGCAGGGTCATCGGCACGCAGTTGGAGTCGGCGATGTGCAGCGGCTGTTGCGGCGTCTCGCGGGTCATCGCCTGGGTCCAGGCGGCGGCGGGCGCGGCCGGGAGGAGGGCGAGGAGCGCGGTGAGGGCCGCGGTGCGGCTCACGGGGCGACCTCCGCCAGCGCGGTGCGGAGCTCGGCGAGCACGGCGTCGAGCGGCCGGGGGGCGTCGAGCCAGGGGGCGAGCGAGGCCAGCGCGGCGGGAGCGAGGAGCAGCGGGAGGTCGGGCGGGGGTGCGACCTGCGGTCCGTCCGTCGACTCGACGATCGGCAGCGCGCCCTGGGCCATGCCGACCGGGCGGAAGCGTGGGGTCGGGGTGGCGGCCGGATGGCGTTCGAGGAACACGAGGTAGCGCCGGCCCGGCAGGAACGACGGTTCGCCGAAGACGCGTTGGCCGAGGCCGTCGACCTCGCCGCCGAGGGTGCGGACGGTGACGCGGTCGTCGGCGCTGCCGCCGCGCAGGGGGGTGTCGAGGCGGAGGACGGAGTCGGTGACGATGCGGCCATCGACCCAGGCCGCGGTGGTGGTTTCGACGGTGGCGACGGCGAGCACCTCGGTCCGCGCCAGCAGTTCGGGGAGGCCGAGGACGCGGACGACGGAGGCGTGTCCGGGCGCGGCGGCGACGGCGGCCAGTGCGAGGAGCAGCGCCCGCAGGGGGGGCGAGCGGCGGGCCTGGGAGGGAATCACGTGCACGGAGCCTCGGGCGGGGCGGCCGTGGGGCTAGGGGGCGAGGGAGGGGCCGGAGCCGCCGCCGCCGCCCTGGTCCTGGATGTGGAATTCGACGCGGCGGTTCTTGGCCCGGCCGGCCGTGGTGACGTTGGGGGCGATCGGCGTGCCTTCGCCGTAGCCGCGGGCCTCGAGGCGCCGCGGGTCGACGCCGGCCTCGATCAGGTACTGGACGACGGACTCGGCGCGGGCCTGGGAGAGCTGTTGGTTGTGGTCGTCGTCGCCGCGGTTGTCGGTATGGCCCTGGACCTCGACGCGCCGGATCTGGGGATTGCGGAGCATGGCGTCGGCGACCTCGTCGAGGATGATGAACGAGTCGCCCTTGATCACGGCCGAGTCGGTCTCGAAGTGGATCTGGCGGCGGATCTTGATCTCCTCGGCGTCGACGGTGACGGCGGCGCGGCGGGGTTTCTTGGCCAGGGTCATTTCGACATCGATCCGGGCGCGCGGGGCGACGTCGACCTGCTTCTGGCGCAGGAAGTAGTCCTCGTGGTCGGCGCCGACGGTGTAGGAGCCGGCGGGGACTTCGAAGGTGAAGCCGCCGTCGGAGCCGGTGGTGGCCGGCCCGGGCAGGGCGCCTTCGACGCGTGCGGCGGGGGTGAGGGTGATGGTCACGCCGGCGATCGGGGCGCCTTCGGCGTCGAGGACGCGACCGACGATGGTGCCGATTTTCGGGGTGGGGCGGAGGCCGCAGACGACCTCGCTGTCGGGCCCCTGGACGTTCACGTTGCAGCGGCCTTCGAAGTACTCGTCGGCGGAGACGCCGAGGACGTACTCGCCGGGCTCGAGCGGACCGGAGACGAAGCGGCCGGTGCTGTCGGCGACCATGCCTGTGGCCTCGCGTCCGACGTAGGTGATCATGGCGCGCGGGATCGAGGTTTCGGTCCCCTCCTCGACGACCAGCCCGCGGATCGTGGGCGGTGGCGGCGGTGGCGGCGGTGGCGGCGGGGGCGGCGGCGGCGGCGGGCACTCCTGTTCGACCTCGAACTCGCTGAGGTCGAAGGCGTAGGCCACGCCGAGCAGCACCTTCCAGGGCGGGGTCGGTGAGACCTCGCGGGCGAAGGTCTCGGTGCCGGTGAGGCCGACGTCGACGGCGGCGTCGATGGACAGGCCGCGGACGGCGGGGGAGCCGCGGACGCCGATGGTGAGGGTCTGGGGGAAGGCCTGGGCGCCGGTGATGTCGAGGCAGCTGTCGTCGCCGCGGTAGCGCGCCTGCAGGCAGTTGTAGTCGATGCCGCTGCGGTTGATCGGGATGCCGAGGTTCCACTCGACGCCGAAGCGGACCCAGTCCTCGATGGCGGGATGGGAGGCCTCGAGGCCGACGGCGAAGTTGAAGCTGTCGAGGCGGTTGACGTTGAGTGCGAAGCGTTCGACGCGGGTGATGAACGGGTCGTCGCCGGCGGCGGCGCGGGCCGTCTCGACCTCGTCGATCAGGTTGCGCGAGTGGTCGAAGAAGTAGCCGAAGTTGAGGTGCAGTTGGATCGGCACGTCGGGGTTGACGCGCTGGAAGTCGAACGAGTTGAGGAAGCGGATGTCGACGCTGGTGGCTTCGCCTTCCACGGCGACGTCGCCGACCTGGTTGAGGAACAGGACGGACAGCTCGCCGCCGAGGGCGTACCAGGGCATCACGGGGTAGTAGCCCTTGGCGCCCAGGCGCACGTCGCCCAGGGTCTGCAGCAGGGTGGGGCGTTCCATGTCGTTGCTGTTGGCGTAGGCGGCGAGGTTGAGGAAGGCCTGGAGGTACTCGAGGGGCGACCACCACATGCCGAGGTCGCCGCCGACGAAGCTGTCGCTGTCGTTGGTGACGAGCCAGTCGGAGGTGGAGAAGAACCCGACCTTGAGTCCGACGCCGAAGGAGCCCTCGGGCGGGGTCAGGGCGCTGGACAGGTGCCACATGCCGGTGGAGCCGCGCAGCGAGGGGATGCTGAAGGTCAGCGCCTCGCCGGCGTACTCGTCGGTGTCGCGGGGTTCGGCGTCCTCCTCGGGCTCATCGACCGGTGGTTGCTCGGCGAACACCGGGTCGACGGCTTCGTAGGGTGTCGGCTCGCCGAACACGGCGTCGTCGAGCGGCAGGGGGTCTGACTGCTGCGCACTCGCGGCGGCGGGGACCAGGAACAGCGCCACGGCGAGCGTCCAGAATCGCGGAAACCGTGCGTACATCGGCATGTTGACTCGGCTCCTCTCCCTCAACGGCTCCGAAGTTTGCGCTAGTATGGCACAGGCGACCCCGGTGTCAAACTCGATCCTTGCGTGCGAGGCGGCGGTCCGTTCGGTCGGGACTTCGCGGAGCGGCACGGGGCTCGGGGACGGTTTCAGGGAGCGGGGACGGTGAGGTTGAGCGTGACGGCGCTGCCGGAGTAGCGGGTGGTGGCGGTGGTGGTGGCGCCGGTGGTGGAGCGGAAGGTGAGGGACAGGGTGCCCTGGGGCAGGTCGTAGAGCAGGAAGCGGCCGCCGGCGGTGTTGGCGCGGCCGACGGGGGTGCCGTCCTTGGACACGGTGACGGTGCCGTCGACGGCGCGGCCGCGGGAGTCGGAGGTGCGGCCTTGCAGGGCGAGGGTGGTGCCGGTGGAGCGGTCCGGCGGTTGGGCGGGTTGGGCGACGAGGGTGGTGGTCTGGACGACGCGGATGGTGGTGGTGGTTTCGGTGCCGGCGTCGGCGGGGACGATGGCGCCGGCGTCGGCGCCGGCGACGGTTCCGCCGGAGGTGACCGGTTCGGTGGTGGTGGTGGTGTCGGTCGTGCTGCCGGCGTCGGCGGTCGCGGTGCTCGTGCCGGCGTCGGCGGAGCTGGAGGAGTCGGTGCCGGCGTCGGTGGTTCCGGTCGGCATGGGCTGCAGGGTGACGTCGCCGCCCTCGTGGGCGTAGCTGACGGCCGGGCCGGACTCGGCGGTGAGGATGACGGTGACGGTCGAGCCGGCGAGGACGCGCGCGGAGCGGGGGGGCGAGGTGCGGCCGGTGCGGGTGCGGAAGGTGACGGTGTATCTTCCGGGCGGGGCGCTGATGGTGCAGGTGCCGCCGGCGGTCCTGCAGCTTCGATTGGCGGTCCCCGTGGCCACGCAGGTCCCATCGACGCGGCGGCCGCTCGCATCGACGGCGCGGCAGCGGATCGAGCCGTCGGCGGCGGCGGCCGGGTGGGCGAACAGCAGCAGGCCCAGCACCAGGAGCAGGCGGGAAGCGGTGAGCGGACGGCGTTGCATGGGTACTCCCTTCGCGCAGCAGCATTCTACGTCCGGGCCGGGCAATTGATTCAAGGGGCGTTCAGCGGGTGGCGGGCGCAGCCGGGGCCGGTCCGGCGCCGAAGACCTCGTCGTCGAGCGGCAGGGGTTCGGCGCCGGGGGTCGGTTCGGCGGGCAGGAGGCCGTCGGACGGCGCGGCGGGGACGGCGGTGACGGGGATGATCTCGATCAGTTGCTCGAGCGTTTCGGTGACGATCTGCTGGGCGCCGGAGAGGAAGAAGTAGAACAGTTGGTGTCGCGCGTCGCGTTCGAGGTACGCGGGCCCGTCGCCGGTGAGGTTGTAGGCCTGGGCCTCGCCCCAGCCGGCGGAGCCGAGGAAGCCGAAGTTGAGGGTGAAGCCTTCGAAGTGGTAGCCGAGGGAGAAGGTCCCGCCGACGACATCGACGCGGTCGAGGCCCGGGCGCACGGGGCTGTGGGGCGGGGCGGAGGAGAAGTTGCTGAAGGCGCCGAGCCGCAGCGGCCACTTCTCGGCGAGGGTGCACTCGAAGCCGACGTTGAAGTTGAGCACGCCGCGGCGGTCGACCTCGGTTGCGAACAGGTCGTCGTACTGCAGCCTTGCCTGGTCGGCGCCCCACAGGTGGACGCGTTCGTAGGGGTCGATGGTCGGCAGGTGGTACGAGACGTCGAAGGCGACGAGCATTTTCGGGGCGGGGGTCCAAGCGATGCCGAGGCGCAGGTCGAGCGGTTCGAAGGATTCGGCGGGGAGGCCGCCGGCGGACTCGAGGCGGAAGTCGCCGTAGGGGTCGTCGATGCCTTCGAGCCAGGCGTAGCCGAACTGGTTGGAGAGCGAGCCGTCGCCGTAGACGTGGATCGACGGGAAGCCGAGCGACAGGCCGACCTGCAGGTCGGGGAGCGGGCGGTACATGGCGCCGAGGCGGAGCAGGAGCGAGAAGGTGTCGAACGAGGTATCGACGCGGTTGAACTCGAAGTAGTCCGAGCCGGGGCGTTCGGCGGGGTCGGCGGTGGGGGTTTCCATGGCGCGCGAGTAGGAGCGGGAGAAGGTGCGCATGGCGACGAAGGCGGAGAGGCCGAGGGCGAGGTCGTCGGAGACGCGGACGGCGTAGGTCGGTCCGACCCACAGGGTGCGATCGGACTCGCTGACGCGGAGCACGTCGAGGTCGGTCTGGCCGGTGCGGCCGATGGTGGCGTCGTAGCTGAAGGAGGTCTGGTCGGGGATCAGCATCGAGAAGGCGACGGCGTGGCGTCGCGAGCCGTCGTCGAAGCGTTCGCCGAAGGCGCGGAGCACGCCGAAGGTGGTGGGGATGGTGGGGAAGGCGGTGGCCTCGAGGTCGACGGCGGCCCGTTCGCCGGAGATGGTGCTGACGTGGCCGTCCTTGATCTCCCGATGTTCGACGCCGTAGAGGTTGAGCGAGGCGGAGATGGAGGAGGAGAGGGTCATGGCGAGGCCGCCGGGGTTGTAGAACGAGGCGGTGGGGTCGGTGGCGACGGCGGTGAAGGCGCCGCCCATGCCGAGGGCGCGTTCGCCGATCAGCTGGTTCTGGTAGTGGGTGTCGTCGGCGCGGGCGGGCGGGGCGAGGGTCGCCAGGGACAGCACCGTCGTCGTCGCGAGTCCGAGGGGTGTCAGACCAATCCGAACCATCGCATCACCCACAGCAGCGCGCCGCCGACGGCTCCGGCGGCGAGGTCGTCGCCCATCACGCCGAGCCCCCCGCGCACGTGTTTGTCGATCAGGTTGAGCGGGGGCGGCTTGAGTATGTCGAGGACGCCGAACAGGATCAACCCGGCGACGACGGAGCCGAGGGTGCGGGCGCCGCCGAGCATCAGCAGCAGGACGCCGACCAGCTCGTCGACGACGATGCGCGGGTCGTCTTGGGTGTGGTGGAGGCGGTCGAAGCGGCCGGCGCAGGCGACGCCGAGTCCGAGCGCCAGGCCGAGGAGGCCGGCGTAGGCGCCGAGCGGGAGGAACGACATTCCGAACCAGAGGGGGACGGCGGCCAGCGCGGCGAGGGCGCCGCCGACGACGGGGACGCGTCCCAGGCCGCCGACGGTGGCGACCCAGACGACGGCGCGGTCGATGCGGCCGAGGTCCCGGGGTGTGGGGGGGCCGGCCTTGCGGGGTTGGAAGCGGGACGGCGTCTGGTCCTCGGCCATGACCGGCGACGATACTACGTTGCGGGGGTGGTGTCGCCGGGGGGCGGCGTGTCCACCGTCGCGCGTCCGCCGATTGAGCCGCGATTGCGCCGCTGGGTCGAGCGCGTCATACTTGCCTGCGGAGCGCGAAGGCCAACGTTGCCTCGTCGTACCGACGAACGGAGGGGAGCCATGCCAGGGAAGTCGATGGTGGCGTTCGCGGCAGCGATGACCTGTCTGTCCGGATGTCCCTCGTCCGAAGTGACGGAATCGACGGGGGGGGCGAGATCCAGCCGCCACCACCGTTGATCGGTTGGGGGGCGAGTTGACGTACGGTCCCTTGACGCTGGTGGTCCCTGAGGACGCGCTCGCCGAGCCGACGACGATCGTGTTGCGTGAAGCGGCACAGCCGCCGCGCGGCGCGGTCGGTGCGGTCTATGAGTTCGGCCCGGACGGACTCGAGTTCGCGGTGCCGGCCACGCTGAAGGTCTATTTCGAGCCGGAGGAGTTGCCGGCGGGTGTCGAGCCCGACCGGCTGCGCCTTTGCGTCCACGAGCAGGGCCGCTGGATACCGCTCGACGAGCAGGTGAACCGCCGCGTCGAGCGGCGGGTGGTCGGCGCGGTCCGGCACTTCAGCGTCTTCGGGATCGTCCCGGAGCCGCGGGCGGTCTCGCTGACCGGCACCCGGTTCGAGGCGAACGGGGTCGTCGTCGAGACGAGTGCCGCCGTGGTCGGTCGGCTGTTCGTCTGGCCGACGAACGTGTCGTTCTACGCGCAGCGCGACGCGGTCGGGGCGGTGGTCGCGACGTTCTCCGGGTTGCCGGTGGACGCGGACCACTTCGCCTACGTGAGTTCGTACCTCGACGAGCGGGTGGTGAGCCCGGCGGACGGCGGTACGTTGCGCGTGGACCTCGATCTGTCGGATCCGGCGGTGGTGTGGGTGCAGCCGCAGCCGGGGACCTGGCGCATCGCGTCGCCGCCGCTGGCCGGCGACGAGTGCGCGGTGCTCGGCGGCATTCGCGCGGGAGAGGTGTGCACGTTGACCGCGGACGTCGCGGGGAGCATCGAGCTGGCGAGCGGGACGCTGGACTGCGCCGGTCACCGGATCGCGCAGCCGCCGTTCGCCGTCGACTCGCAGCAGACGGGGATCGGGGTGCTCGTCGGAGCGAACGCGGTCTCACCGGTGGTGCGACGCTGCGTCCTCGGCGGCCCGGGCCGCGGGTTCGCGCAGGGGGTGTACGCCCTGGCCGGCGGGGTCGTGGTCGAGGACTCGGAGTTCGAGGACAACCTGGTCGGCGCGCTGCTCCAGGGCGTCGTTGGCGGTCGACTCGCGCGGAACCGATTCACGGGCGCGAGTTTCTGGGCGCTCGCGGTGTGGGATTCCAGCGTCGGCAGTGCGATCGAGGCGAACGAATTCGACGTGGACGCCGATGCGATCGCGATTGAGGGCCCTGCGAATTTGCCGGCGGCCAGCCACGGGCACGAGGTGCGGGGCAACACCGTCACGCGGGGCACCGGCGGGATCCTGCTCGCGGCGACCCGAGACAACGCGATCACGGAGAACGACGTCTCCGGGGTCCTGACGTCCTTCCTGCTCGGGCCGAACGGGTGGCCGAGTCGCGTGTGGTGGAACGACTTCCACGGCTGGAGCCGCTGGGGCGTGTGGTCCGACGTCGGTCCGGCGGAGTTGTCGGATGCCGGCCGAGGGAACTGGTGGGGCAGAACGTGTCCCGACGCGTTGTTCGTGCCGAGCGTGGACGGCAACCGAAGCGACGTCACGGACGGGTTCGCGTACGGGACCCGCGGTGGATGGACGGCGGGTGTCGTCCCCGGCTGCGCATCCGGTGGTGGAGGAATCCCGATTTGCCCGGAGAACGGAAACCAGGGTGCCGCCGAACACGTCTGGGACGACTACGTCCCGCGGTCCCCGAGGGTGGCGGCCGCGTGGGAACGGCTGCGCCGGACCATTCTCGAGCAGGAGTCGGCGGCCGGGGAGGAGGAACGAGCGGCCCGGGCGGCGGAGGGCATCACCCTTGCGGACCGCCCGCCGCTGCCGCCGATCGTGGTTTGGAATCGCGCGACGGACAACCCGGGTCTGATCGTCGGGCGGATGACCGAACCGGAGCGCGCCGACGCCTCTGCGGTTGCCGGCCGGTTCCTGCGGGACAACGCCGAGCTGTTCGGCTCCGGACGGGCGGCGGCGGGGCTTCCCGACCTGCGGCTGGAGCGGGTCGACGCGGACGCTGCCGGCTCGACGTTCGTGTTTCGGCAGTACCTTGGCGCCGTGCCGATCGAGGACGGGACGTCGATCCTGGTCGTCGACACGGCGGGCGTCGTCCGGGCCTACAAGGGCCGGTACTACCCGCAGCCGACCGTCGACCTCCGCGCCGTCTGTGGGCGTCGGGCGGCGCTGGATGCGGCGTTGGAACGGTTCCGCAGCTCGTGGCCGACGGCCGTGGACGTACGGAGCGACGCGGAGTTGCGGGTCGTCGCCGCGCCGGACGGGAGCCTGACGCCCGTCTGGCGTGGCCCGGTGGAGGCCGCAGCCGAGGCCGGTGAGGAACGTGCGGCGGGCTTCCTCGTGGATGGCGTCCGGTGCACCGTCGTCGAGTTCGGGCTGTCCGACGACCTTGATTCGTGGGCACGCGCCATGGGAGACGTGCAGGCTCCCACCGGCGAGTTCGTTCGCTTCGGCGGGCCGTGGGTCGGTGATCCTCCGGCGACCGTGGCGCGGACCGTACGGTTCTGGGTCAACGCCTCGCCGACCCGCGACCCCGATCTCCGGTCACCGGCCGGATCGGTGGCCTACACGATCAACGACCGCGCGCGAGATGCGGATGCGTACGTCCGAACCAATGGGCTCTGTCCACGCGACGACTTGTGGGCGCCGCCGGGAAGCGACAACCCGTACTGCTTCAGGTACGAGCAGCAAGAGCGACGGTCTGTCATCGAAGCCGATTCCTGTTTTGGTGCAACATGGTCCCCGCCGAATCCGGACGGGGCCCGGTGCGATCACTGGTTCTCGAGCTACGACTGCGTAACGGCGTTCTGGCGGATCCAGGAGAACATGCAGCGGCTGTTCGACCTCGCGGTCGGTCCGACGGGACCCATCGGAGTTGGCGACAGCTTCGGTCTCTATTGCCACACCGTGGAGTCCCCCTCGCGGTATCGAGTTCGGCAGTACTGGTTCCGCTCGCAGAGGACGAAGCTGATGCTGGATGCGCCCGGCGTCTCGTTCGAGGCGTTCGGCGATCTGCCTCGGTACCGCACCATCGACCATGAGTTCGGTCATCATCTGACGCGGTCGCTGATGGCTGTGTCATCGCCTGCCGGCGACCAATGCTGCTACTACCACCAGGGGCAGAGCTTCAGTATCCAGGAAGTCGTCGCGGATCACTATGCGGATCTTCGGAGCGGACTGCCGGCGGGCACCTACCACGAGCAACTGAACGGTCTTGGTGGTGGCTGCGGGAGCATCGGGCCGGATCCGACCTGCGGCTCCTACACGTCGTACGACATCGAGCGCGCCGACTGCCGCAACGACATCTACGTCAACAACGCGCTGAGTTGCAGAGTCGCGGACCCGACCGGGGGCTGGATGTCGTGCGCGAGGAACGGATACTGCGCGCCGATCTACGGTTCGGGGAACGGGGTCTGCCGTTCCCGGTGCCTGTACGTCGCCAACCGTGTCGTGAACAACGACTCCTTCAACTACGCGCAGGAGCACTATCCCGGAGAGGTGGACCCGTGGAATCCGTACGGACACGGGAACGGCCGCGTGTTGATGCAGGCTCTGGCCGACTACCACGAGCGGTTCGGCTCGGAGGCATTCCGGCACGAGTACTACGGGTACGGTGGAGCCGACGGGCTGAACCGGACGATGTTCACGGCGCGCGTGCTGCGTCATCCCTGTTAGCGCCCGCGCTTGGCTGGAGTAGTCGGCTCACATTCGTCGAGAGTGCGGG
>CAZMRP010000105.1:0-10812 GCA_964568275.1 uncultured Myxococcales bacterium | reverse complement strand
GGGGACGCGTCGTCGACCGGCGGCGCCACGTCGGCCGTCACGCGCTCGGCCGCGAGCTCGGCGTCGGTCGAGGCGCCGACGAACTCGACGAGCAGCGGGGCCTCGGGACCGGCCTGCAGCAGCCGCGTCATCCGCAGCTTGGTCATCTCGAGCAGCGCCAGGAAGGTGACGACCAGGTCGAACCGCGTCGCGACCTCCTCGAACAGCTGCTCGAAGCGCATCCGCCGGCGGTCCTGCAGCAGCGCCACGATCTCCTGGATCCGGTTGGCGACCGAGATCCGTTCGACGGTGATCTCGCGGGCCACGTCGGCCCGCACGCGCTTGAGCACGCCGGCGAAGGCGTCGAGCAGGGCGCCGAGGCCCACCTCGGCCAGCTGCCGTTCCCCGGTCCCGCCCGGCCGCTCGGCCCGCCGCACGAAGACGTCGCGGTCGAGCTGCGTGCGGGCGGCGAGCCGGTCGGCGGCGTCCCGGTACTTCTGGTACTCGAGCAGCCGGCGGACCAGCTCGGCGCGCGGGTCCCCGGCCTCCTCCGACCCCTCCGCCTCCTCGGTGTCGGCCCCGGACGGCAGCAGCATCCGCGACTTGATCCGGGTGAGCGTCGCGGCCATCTCGAGGTACTCGGCGGCCACGTCGAGGTTCAGCGTCTTCATCGCGTCGAGGTACTCGAGGTACTTCCGGGTGACGAAGCCGACCGGGATGTCGAGGATCTCGAGCTTGTGCTTGCGGCACAGATGGAGCAGCAGCTCCAGCGGTCCGCTGAAGCCGGGGACCTCCACCTCGTACGGCACGTGGATCGGCGCGCCGAGGTCCAGCGGGCTGCCGGCCTCCGGCGCGTCGTCCCGGTCGCCCGGCTCGCGCGTCATCCGCCCACCATCGCCCACAGCCACTCGTTGGGCAGCCCCATCACCCAGAACGCCCCGATCAGCAGGTAGGCCACCGGGACGCGGATGATCCCGCTGAGAAAGAACACGATCGCCATCAGCAGGAAGTACGAGATCACCTGCAGCGGTCCGAGCAGCTCCTGCAGGCGGCGCGGCATCAGGCGGCTGCCGTCGAGCGGCGGGAGGGGGATCAGGTTGAAGACCGCCAGGCCGGCGTTCATGAACGACATCACCAGCAGCAGATGGGCGCCGGTCTGGACCGGGGTCGCCTTCAGCCCCTCCTCGACCACCAGCAGCTCGCCGAGCCCGAGGCCGGTGGAAGCGGAGAGGATCCGCAGGCCGGCCACCGAGAGGAACATCAGGACGATGTTGGACAGCGGTCCGGCGGCCGCGGTCAGCGCCATCCCGAGGTGCATGCTGACGCGGCGCGTGAAGCGGTGCGGCGACACCGGCACCGGCTTGGCCCAGCCGATGAGCGGCAGGCCGCCGCCGAGCTGCGCGATCACCGGCATCAGGAAGGTGCCGATCGGGTCGGCGTGCACCAGCGGATTCAACGTCAACCGCCCCTGGCTCGAGGCCGTGTCGTCCCCCAACGCCCAGGCCACCCGGGCGTGCGCGTACTCGTGCACCGTCAGCGACAGCAGCATCGGGACGATGTACGAGGCGATCTCGTAGAACTGCTCCACGGGCGCGTCCTTTACCACGGAGCGGGGGCGCCGCGCCACCTTGCTCCGGCCTCCCGCACCGTGCTACCACGGTGGACATGCCAAGCCTCAAGCACGACCCGCTCGCCTCCCCCGACCGGTTGCGGCCGCTGATCTCCGCGGAGGAGATCCAGAAACGCTGCCGGGAGCTCGGTGCCCGGATCTCCGCCGACTACAAGGGCAGCGAGCTGGTGATGGTCAGCGTGCTCAAGGGCGGCTTCATCTTCCTCGCCGACCTGGTCCGCCACGTCTCGATCCCGATGGAGCTCGACTTCATGCGCGTCCGCTCCTACGGCTCGCGCACCGAGAGCTCCGGCGTCGTCGAGATCACCGCCGACCTCACCGGGCCCGTGGAGGGCAAACGCGTGCTGTTCGTCGAGGACATCGTCGACACCGGGTTGACGATGACCTACCTGATCCGCAACCTCAGCACCCGCCACCCGATCGACATCAAGGTCTGCTCGCTGCTGTACAAGCCCGAGCGCAAGCTCGTCGACGTCCCGATCGAGTACCTCGGCTTCACGATCCCCAACCAGTTCGTCGTGGGCTACGGTCTGGACTACGACGAGAAGTACCGCAACCTGCCGTATATCGCCACGATGGACGACGAGCCGCCCGGCTGACGACCCGCGACGGCGGGACGAGGGCGGCGGGAGGTGCACCGATGGTCGCGAGGTCCGGTCCGCGGGCGTTCCCGGCGTTCGCCGTCGCGACGGTCGCCCTGTTCTCCGTCCCGGCCGCCGCCCAGTGGACGACGGTCTCCCCGGGCGTGGAATACGCCGAGTTCTCCGAGGCAGGGCCCAACCGGGCGTACGTGGTCCGCGTGAGCCGCACGGCGACCGGCGTCGCGTTCGACACGATGATCGCCCAGGGACGGCTCGCCTCCGGCACCGAGACCGTCTCCGGAATGGTGGCGCGCCACGACGACGCGCTGAGCTGGTGGGGCCGCGCGTGGGGCGGCCGGTACGAGATCCTCGCCGCCGTCAACGGGTCGTTCTTCGACACCACCACGGGCGTGCCCGAGGGCGGGATGGTGGTCGGCGGCAGCTACGCCAAACGCTTCGGCCAGATGACCGGCGGCAGCGGGATGGTCTGGAAGCTCGACGGCAGCGGGTTCCTCGGCGGCTGCGTGAGCCACACCGACGACCGCAACTTCGTCACCTGGGCCGACGGCACGACCCAGCCGATCGACTCGATCAACGAGCCGCGCGGCGACGGCGAGCTGGTGCTCTACACGCTCCACCGCGACGCCGACACCGGCACCGCCGGCGGCGGCATCGAGGTCGACGTGGCACTCGACACGCCGCTGCTGATCCGCCCGCGGCCGTCGACGGTCGAGGGCCGGATCGTCGCCGTCCGCGACGGCTCCGGCTCGACCCCCGTGCTGTTCGACCACGTGATCGTCTCCGCCTCGGGCGGCGCCGCCTCCACGGTGCGGGCCCGCGCCCGCGCGGGCGACACCGTGGGCTTCACCCAGGAGCTGCAGAACTACGCCCGCTCGTGCGCGACGTCCCAGCCCGGCGACTGGACGCACGCCTTCGCCTCCGTCAACACCTGGCCGCCGATCGTCGAGAACGGCTCGATCCCCTGCCCCGACGGCGGCAGCAGCTTCTGCGCCAACGTGGCCTGGACGTCGACCTACCGCCCCCGCACCGCCACCGCGCTCAACGACTCGTACTACTACCTGGTGGTGGTCGACGGCGACGGGATGGGCGGGATGGTCGGGATGAACTTCCGGCAGCTCGCCGAGTTCTGCGTCAACCGGCTCGCCGCCACCTGGGCCGTCAACCACGACGGCGGCGGGTCGTCGACGATCTGGGTCGACGGCTCGGTCCGCAACCGGCCGTCCGACGGCTCGGAGCGCCGGGTGGCCAACGGGCTGTTCGTGGCCCGCGTGCTGCCCGCCGAATTCTCCGCGACGCTGGGACCGGACGACACCGTGGAAACCACGACGTCGACCTCGCTCCAGCACGGCCCGGGGACGCAGTTCCCGACCCGCAGCACCCTCGCCGCGGGACAGGCCGGGATCGTCCGGCCCCACCCGGCCAACGGCGCCCTGGCCCGCGGCCGCCACTGGTGGCTGTGCGAGTTCTCGGGAACGCCCGGCTGGGTCGACGAGAGCGCACTCCGGCGCACCGGCGGCCCGGGACCCGATGCCGACGCCGACGGCGATGCCGACGCGGATGCCGATGCGGATGCGGATGCGGATGCCGTCGACGACGGGATCCCCGACGGCCCGGCGGAGGTCCCGACCGATGCCGCCGTCGCGGACGACTCCGCACCGGGGGATGCCGCGACCGACGGCTGGATCTGGGTCTACCAGGATTCGGGCTGCGGCTGCCGGACCCCGGCCGGCGGCACCGGCAACCTCCTCGGCACGCTCCTGGCGGTCCTCGGTCTGTCCGCGGCCGTCGCCGTCCGCCGCCGCAGGCGGGCCCCGACGAACCCCGTCCACGACCGCTCGGACCACCGCTGATCCCCGCTGCGGACCTGTGCGGTTTCGCTCCCCACCGCCCCGCTTCCTGTAATAGAGTGCCCGCTGGTTCGCGGCACGAGGGAGCCTTGCGGGGCTCGGCCGAGATGAATGTGTCGCACGAAGGAGGACCAATGAAGTTCTTGAAATACGCCCTGATCGTAGGTCTGCTCGTCGCCGGATCCGCCGCCTGCAAGAAGGACGGCGACAAGGCCGGCGGAGGCGGCGGGGGCGGCACGGCCGTTCCGGCCGGCGGCGGCAGCGCTGCCGCGGGCGGGATGGAGCTGGAGGCCCACGAGATGGAGTTCGGCTACAGCCAGTTCGCCGACAGCCGGCGGATGGTGTTCAAGATCAAGGCCCAACTCCCCAAGGGCTGGAAGATGATGACCGAGGGCGACTCGGCGAAGATGATGAACACCTTCATGCCGGCGCCCAAGGAGGGCGAGACGCCCAACCTGTTCACCAGCTCGTCGGTGACCATCTCGGCCACCTGCAACGGCCAGTGCCTGGCGGACAAGCTCGTCGAGCAGTTCAAGGGGCTCGGCCAGCAGCGCCTGGAGATGCAGGGCGAGGGCGCCAAGCTGATCCAGGACGCGGAGCTGCGGCCCGGCGTGATGGCGTTCGTGGTCGAGCGGATCGTGGGGGAGGACAAGCTCTACAACGTCGGCGTGGTCCACATCGTGCCCGGGCAGGACTCGGCGGTGATGTGCGAGGCGATGCTGCAGGGCGAGCAGACGAAGCTGTGGGAGGGGATCCGCGACGCCTGCGCCGCGCTCGAGATCACGGCGGTCGACCCGCTCGTCGGCGAGGAGCGGGCCAAGCAGGAGGAGGCGAACCTGGCCAACTGCCCCGCGTCTTCCAGCCTCAAGTACACGGCGAAGGAGCCGAACCCGGCGGAGGACCCGGTGTTCGAGTCGGTGCAGGCGGTGCGGGCCGAGGCGTCCCAGCCGGGCGCGGTGACGGTCTACCTGTCCGGCGTGCCGATGGCCGACCGCGACGAGTTCCGCAACAAGGAGCTCGAGGTCGGCCAGGGCGTGTTGAACCTCAACCTGTACTACAACGGCGAGGGCGAGGTCCTCAGCGGGAAGTACCTGATGACCGGCGACGGGCCGCTCAACGTCAGCGCCGGCGTCCGCATCACCGGCGGCACCACGTTGTCGGTCAGCAGCGGCGACGCGAGCTCCGTCGAGATCATCGCGCGCACGCCGAACAAGATCTGCGGCCGGATCAACCTCGAGGACAACTGGCGCACGATCACCGGCGAGTTCGTCGCCGACATCCTGCCGACCCGCTAGCTCTCCGCCGCCGCACGCCTGCCACCGATCTCGCCCCTTGACGGGCGCGGCTGGCCCGCGGCAACCTCCCGGTGGCGCACGGACGGACCGGATCGCAACGGCGACCTCTGCCGGACTCGGCCCGGCCTTCCGGGCGCAGGGAGGGTTCGACATGCCGCACCGCCATCCGACGATCTCGCTCGCGCTCGCCCTGGCCGCGGCCGTCCCGGCCGCCGGCTGCAACGGAGGCGGCAACGGCGCCGACTCCGCGCTCGACGTCGTCACCGACCACGGCACGGACGACACCCCGGACACGACCGGGGCGGACACCGAGCCCGACGCGGAGGACGCCGTCGACACCGCCGACACCCGGCCCGACGTCCCGCCGCGGGAGATCAACGGCCGGTACGACACGACCGGCGAGATCCCGGTGCTGTACCTGTGGGGCACGCACGACGAGCTCGGCTACGCCGAGGGGGCGCTGCTCTGCGGCCGCATCACGCGGTTCTTCACCGACTACGTCCTCGACCACGCCGTGCTCAACTCGGGCTACGACTACGCGACGGTCAGCAGCCTGGTGCGGCTGATGCACCGGTTCCCCGCGGGCGTCCTCGCCGAGATGGAAGCGATGGTCCAAGGGATGCGCGACCACTGCCCCGCCGCCGACCTGTTCCTCGAGAGCGAGAACCTCGAGCCCGCCGCGGGGGGCCGGCGCGAGCTGACGGTCGACGACCTCAAGGTCGCGCACGCGCTCCCGGACTTCCTCTGCTCGTCGCTCACCGCGTGGGGCGAGGCCTCCGCCTCCGGCAACACGATCCACGCCCGGAACCTCGATTTCTTCTTCGACGCCGGCGGCACGTTCCTCGAGGAACACCTGGTCAAGGTCTACGACTCGGAGGACGAAGGGGTGCGCTTCCTGTCCGTGGCCGTCCCCGGCCTCACCGGCTGCATCTCGTGCTTCGGGGAGAACGGCGCCGGGCTGACGATCCACAACGCGAGCGGCCCGGAGTCCCTCGAGGGGCGCATTCCGCGCATCCTCACCGCGCGCGCGGCCCTCGCCGCCTCGCTGCTCGCCACCGACCCCGTGGCCGCCGCCGAGGCGGTCGTCGAGGCCTCGCCCCAGCAGATGGGCGACAACTTCCACTTCTCCTTCCCCTGCGACACGCCGGACTGCGTCGGCGGCGCCGTCTTCGAGCTGGACGGCGACTCGTCCCACGCGGACGGCCAGGTGACCGTCCGGCACCCCGGCGAATTCGCCGGCGGCGTCGTCAGCGAGGACGCGATCGCCTGCACCAACCACTACCTCAAGCGGAGCGAGCCGACGCCGGACGGCAGCTCGACCTTCGTCCGCTTCCAGTCCGTGGTCGACGGCCTCAACGCCGCCGCGGCCGGCGACGGGATGGACGTGGACGCGGCGCTGGCCGTGATGGTCGCCACCGCCCAGCAGAACCCTAGAATCCTCACGGTCCACACGACGATCATGGACGTCGCGACGATGACGCTGCGGGTCTACGTCGCCGAGTCGGTCGCCGTGACCTCGCCCAGCGACCCCACGCCCGCGGTGCTCCACCTGCCAACCCTGTTCGCCGGCCTGCCGTGACCGGCCCGCACCGGCCGGCCGCGACGCGCGTCGAGCGGCTGGGAAACAACCTTCGCCTGCGGTAGATTGGTCGCGCCCCGACGGACGGTCGGGGGCGAGCGGGAGGATCGACATGCGCCGTTCCCTGCACGTGACCCTGGCGGCCGCCGCCTGGCTCGCCTGCTCCTGCGGCTCCGTCGTCCCCGACGAACCGGACGACGGCGGGGAAGCCGCCGATCGGACCGAGGACGCCCCGCCGGTCGACGGCGACGGCAACTCCGAGGATGCCGACATCCCCTTCGAATCGGGGCTCGAGACCGACGCCGAGTCCGGCGTCGAGGACGCCGTCGTCGAATCCGGCGTGGAAGACGCAACCGCCGAGTCCGACGCCTGCGTCCCGGACTGCCGCGGACGGGAGTGCGGCCTGGACCTGATCTGCCGCACGCTCGATTGCGGCACCTGCGGCCGGGGCGAGTCGTGCATGGCCGAAGGCTACTGCCTGGCGGAGGTGGGGCCGGACTGGATCGTCGTCCCTGCCGGGACCTTCCGGATGGGCTCGCCCCTGACCGAACCCGGTCGAGAGCCCAACGAGACGCCGCACACCGTGGTGCTCACCCGACGGTTCGCCCTGTTGTCGACCGAGGTGACGCAACGGCAGTTCGAATTCGCCACGGGATACCGCCCCGGCCCGGACCGGGACTGCACCGCGACGATCCCGGAGTGTCCCGCGTGCGACAACTGCCCGGTGGTGCGGGTGAACTGGCACGAGGCGGCCGCGTTCTGCAACCGGTTGTCAAGGATGGCCGGGCGCACCGAGTGCTACGAGTGTGTGGGCACCGACGCCGCCCAGACCTGCTCCCCGAACCCGACGTTCGACACGCCCTACGACTGCCCCGGCTACCGCCTGCCGACGGAGGCCGAGTGGGAATACGCCGCGCGCGCGGGCGACGAACGAGCCACGTACAACGGGGACCTGGGCGAGGGACAGCTGGCCTGCGAGCATCCCAACCCGGTCCTCGACCCGATCGCCTGGTTCTGCGGAAACAGCGACTGGCGCTGCACCGAGGTCGGCAGCCTCGCCGGGAACACCTGGAGCCTCCGGGACATGCTGGGCGGCGCGTGGGAGTGGTGCCACGACTGGTGGACCGATGTGTACAGCAGCTCGATCTCGACGGATCCTTGGGGTCCGATGACCGGAACGGGCCGCGTGATCCGCGGCGGCTCGTTCGACCACCCGGCGCGGGAGGCCCGGGCGGCGTTCCGCTTCTCCGCCAGCCCGGAGTACCGCTGCGACAACATGGGCTTCCGACCCGTGCGGACGCTCCCCTGAGCGCGGCGCGGCACGGAGCGAGTCAAGGGTCCGACCCGGACCGGGAGGCAGGCGCGGTTGCGGCGCTGCGGACCGGGCCGCCGGCCGGCTAACGGAGGAGCCGGCCCGTGAAGGCGTCGACCACGACGGCGGCTCCGGAGCCGTCGGCGTACTCCCAGGCCGGGACCAGCAGACCGGAACCGGGACCGCGCGTGCCCCAGACGGCGCGTACGGCGCGCAGGCGCAGCTCGCCCTTCACCACCTGCGACAGACCCGCGGCCGCCGCACGCAACGCGGACGCCGAGTCGAGCAGCAGGTCGGCGGACGGCGCCGAGGCGGCGACCGCGTCGAGCGCCGGCCACCACGCCGACGTCGCCACCGCACCGGAGGGCGAAACCAGCACCGCGACGTGGTCGGCGACGCCGTTGCCGCGGATCGGAACGCCGGCCAGTTCGCGCGACCAGCGGACCACCCAGCCGACCACCTCCGGGGCGACGCCGTCCCGCGCGGCCAGCACGGCGAAGGCGCGATCCGGGACCGCGTCGGCGGGCAGGCCGCCGAGCGTCTCCGCCAGGGAAGCCTCGGCGAGCGACGACGCCTCCGACTGCGTCATCGCCGTCCGGGCAAGACGCGACCAGGCGCCGGGAACGGCCGCGGTCGTGCGCTCCTCGCCCGGACGGGCGGCGAGCATGCTCGCGTCCTCGTCGAAGACCGCGGGGGCGGCGAGCAGCGCGGCGGAGGACCACAGCCGGCCGGCGGCGTCCAGGGCGACCCACCCGCCCGGAGGAGCCGGTTTGGTGGGAATGGTGCCCGTCCGGGCGGAGTACTCGACGATGTCGGCCCCCTCACGGACGTAGCCGGCCCACCGGTCCGACAGGCTGCCGACCGAGACGTTGGCCTGGTACCAGGCGAGCATCCAGCCGGCGCCGCCGCCCACCGCCGTCGCCGTGTCGCGCGCGACGTCGTCGTCGATCATGTCGTAGGACACCTCGGTGTAGCCGAGGACGGTCTCCGCGGACGGGCCGAAGGCGGCGCCCCACGGGCTGGCCAACGTGAGACAGGTGGCGAAGATCGAGTTGCGGGCGACCAGGGTGACGTCGGACACGCCCACGGACCCGTCGGCCACGGCGATGATGCCGGTGTTGCCGTGGCTGGTGTGGTAGAGCACGTCGAGGTCGGACTCGAGATAGGCGATCAACTCGGCACGGGTGACGTCCGGGTCGCGTACGGTCCACGTGTACCCGTTGGCGAGCATCTCCTCGGCGAAGACGTACATGTCGTTGCGGTTCAGCTCGTTGACGACCGACGTGGAGCCGAACGTGGGCGCACCGGGGGTGACGCTGCAGTCGGTCCCGTCGTCGAACGTCGCGCCGGGGAGCACCGTCGCGCACGCATCGCCGTCGCAGTAGCCGTCGCCGGCCCAGCCGCAGGGATCGTCGGTGCCGCAGGTGCACGCGTCGTAGGTACCCAGGACGCACGCGCCGTCGCAGGCCAACGCGGCGCAGTCCGCCGTGTCGCTGAAGACCGGCAGCTCCGGGAAGGCGGCCCGGCAGCCCGCCTGTTCGCAGGTGCCGTTGCCCGCCCAGCCGCAGGGGTCGTCCACGCCGCACGTGCACTCGTCCAGCCGGTCCTCGAGGCACGCGCCGTCGCAGACGCAGTCCTCGGCGTCGCTCAGCACCGGCAGGCCCGGCAGGGCGGCCTCGCAGGCCGTCCGCTCGCACGAACGGTTCCCGGTCCAGCCGCAGGGGTCGTCCACCCCGCAGGTGCACTCGTCGTAGACGTCCGCGGAACAGTCGCCGTCGCAGGCGCAGTCCTGCGTGTCGTCGAAGATCGGGCCGCCCGGCAGGGCGGCCTCGCAGGCCGCCGTGTCGCAGCTGCCGTTCCGCACCCAGCGGCACGGGTTGCGGGGGTCGCAGGTGCACTCGTTGTACTCCCGCGAGTCGCAGTCGCCGCCGCAGGCGGTCCAGCTCTCGCAGTCCCGGCCGTCGTCGAACGAGGTGCCCACCGTGCGCGCGCACCGGCGTTCGTCGCAGATCCCGTCGTTCGACCACTCGCACGGGTCGGACGGGTCGCAGGTGCACTCGGTTCGCTGGCCGGCCCGGCACTCGCCGTCGCACGGATCGGCGACGTCGGGCCCGACGTCCGCATCCGCATCCGCGTCGGCATCCGCGTCGGCGTCCGCGTCCGCGTCGGCGTCCGCGTCCGCGTCCACCCCGACCTCCGCCTCGGCCTCGTCCTCGACGTCGGTGCCGTCGGGCGCCTCTCCATCGTCCCCCGGGGAAGTGGATCCGGAGTCGCAGGCGGCGAAAAAGGCCACCAGGAGCAGCAACGAACGAACACGATACTCACGCATGGCTCACCCTTTCCCGGGCTCCCCCGTCCGTGACACCGGGAGAGTACACGACCGGTGGGTGCGCAACCAGCCGGGTCCGAGCAGTTCGAACGCGTCGTGTCCACGCACGAATGGAAGTCAGTCCCACAGCCCGTCGAAGGCGCAGGCGGCGGAGGGGTCCTTGTACTCCATCGCGCCCGGGTCGACGCGCGGGCTGTCGGTGGTCGCGCGGGTCGCACCCTCGAAGTCCGCCGGCACGT
>CAZMRP010000104.1:0-10841 GCA_964568275.1 uncultured Myxococcales bacterium | reverse complement strand
GGTATTGTCGTAGCCGCCGGGGACGGTGGCCAGGTTGGAGGCCTCGTTCGACCACCCGCCGGCAACCACCCCGTAGCCGCTGCCACCCGTCGAGTTGTTCCGACCGCCGCCCACGGCTGCGTACGTACCTCCGGCGTAGTTCCCGTTCCCGCCGGCGACGGCGGCGTGCGAACTGTTGGCGAAGTTCCCCTGCCCTCCGCCCACGAAGGAGTAGGCGGCGTTCGCCGTGTTCGCAAGTCCGCCCACGACGGCCGCATATTGCGCGTCGGTGGCGCTCCCTGCTCCGTCGCCGGCGCGGTTGTCGCCGCCGCCCACGACAACGCCGTATCGGTCGTTCACGACGTTCGGGAGCCAACTGTACGCTTCGTAGGACCCGCCGCCCGAAATGACCGCGCCGAACACACCGTCCGCCACAGCGTTGTTCCAGTGCCCTCCAATGATGTTCGCCGGGACGTCGCCAATCGCCCCATCGTACGTGTAGTCGATGACCAGCGACCTCTGGTTGTTGACCTTGAACGTCAGGTCCGGGAAAGCCGCCATGGCCGTCGTCCCCAGGAAGTGGTTTGCGGGCGGGTTGTTTCCGTCCGTATCCCAGTTCTGCTGACCAAGCGCCAGGCTCGACCACACCAGACACCCAGAACCAATCACCAGGGAGATGAGCCGACCCATGATCCCCTCCCGCCGGCGTCGCGGACTCACCGCTTCTCCCGCCGGTCGTTGCGCCCCAAACGGTTGCTTGTCGCACCAACCCGTTCGTGAGTCGGGTGGGCCCCTGGCAGGTTGTCCGAACCAACTCGCTACCGAATGAAGCCGACGGCCGTGCTCGTGCGGCCGCGGATGAATCCCGCTCGTGCGGAACTGGTGGCATGGTTCGCGCAGGGGGGGCGGCGCGAACCCACCGACTCCGCGCGTCAGCAAGGCAGAAAGCCCTGGTCCCCCACCTCTCCAACGACCCCCTCCACGTCCAGATTCAGGATACGTGCCGCGAGGGCCAGGTCAAGCCGAAACTCCTCTGGACCGCCCGTTCGTCCCGGTCGCTGACCGGAAGGTCGGGTCGGCGTCTCAGCTCTTGAGCGGCTTCTGGAAGGCCAGCTCGGCGGCCTCGGCGAGGGTGACGAACTCGGCGCCGGTCTCGCGGAACTGGCGGATCACGGCGGCCAGCGTCTCCTGCTTGCGCGCCAGCGGGACGGCGGCGTCGGGCTGGTGTCCGCGGAGCGACCCGAGGCCCGGGTCGTCCGGGGCGCAGAGGTCGATCCCGTGCAGCTCGAGGTTGACGAAGAACTCGTTCCGGAGCAGCCGGCACAGCAGGGCGGCGCGCGACGGGCCGGCGATCACCAGCGAGGTGCCGATCACGGGGAGCCGCGCCCACGGCAGGACGGCGATCGGCAGCTCGCGCAGGCCGCCGCCCTTGTCCCCGACCCGTTCGTCGCGCCGTCGGAACGGCGGCCACGACAGGTAGTACGGCTGCCGCGGCGCCAGCGCCAGGTCGAACCCGCCGAACAGCGAGCGGCTCTTGCGGCCCAGGAGCGCCTTGCCGAGGATCGCGGCGGAGCGCGCGGCGAAGTAGGCGGGGGACGGCAGCACGGACGAGTCGTAGGCCACGTCGAGGTCGGTCAGGATCTCGACCAGCTCGGCCGACAGCGTGTAGCCCGGCGCGCGGAAGCCCACCGGAGCGATGCCGACGGCGTCGGCCACCGCCGACCGCCCGCCGGAGACCTCGGCGACGACGGTCGACGGCGGACGGCGGACGAGGTCGTAGTAGTGGCTGAGCGAGTGGTTCGACAGCTCGTGGCGCGCCGCGGCCAGCTCGCGCAGCCGCGCGGCCCGCGCGGGCTGCTGCGCGTCGCGGCCGACGACGAAGAACGTGGCGTGCACCTTCTCCTTCGCGAACAGCTCGGCGAAGCGCGGCACCGCGCGGTCGTAGATCGGCGCCTCCTCGGCGCCGCCCGGCAGGCCGTGGATCGCGCGGTAGCAGTCGAGCTCGTCGAGGTCGACGCTCAGGGACACCAGGCGGCGGCGGTTGGTCATCGCGCGTCCCCCGTGACCCGGTCAGCCGCGGATGCGGATGGCGACGAACAGCTTGGCCAGGTTGAGCATCACGTTCGGCACGCGACGGAACAGGTTGATCGACGGCGTGCGCTTCTCGACGACGCGGATCGGGATCTCGACCTTGCGGATCCCCGAGCGGTCGGCGCGGATCACCAGCTCGCTGGCGAACAGGTCCTTGTCGGCCAGGCACTGGTGGACGACGTCGAGCAGCGCGAGGCGGCGGAAGGCCTTGAGGCCGTGGGTGTCGGTGCCCTTGAAGCCGAGCGAGACCTTGAGCATCGAGTTGATGACGATGCTGCCGAGGTGGCGGGTCAGCGGCCGCTTGTCCTCGGCGCCCTCGAGCAGCTTGCTGCCGACCACCAGGTCGGCGCCGCCGGTCTCGAGGATCTCCAGCGCGCGCCGGTGGAACTCGCCGTCGCAGAGGTCGATCTCCTCGCAGATCACGAACTCGCCCCGGGCGCGCAGGATCCCCTGGCGCAGCGCCTTGCCGTAGTTCGGCTCCCCGAGGCTCGAGTACAGCACCTGGGGAAAGCGCTTGGCCAGCTCGGCGGCGATGGCCACCGTGCCGTCCGCCGAGCCGTTCTCGGCGATCAGGATCTCGTACGGGATCTTCTGCTCGTCGAGCCGGGCGACGAGGTCGACGATCGCCGAACGGAGGATCGCCTCCTCGTTGTAGACCGGGATCACCACGGACAGGCGCGGGGTCGGGGCGGCAGGCTCGCTCATCGCTCGTTCTCCTCCACGGTGCGGGCGGCCGCGCGACCGGCGAGCAGGGCGTCCTCCATCGCGGAGTACTCCCAGCTGCCGTAGCGGCCGACCGACAGGATACGGTGCTCGCGCAGGAATGCCAGCAGGCGCGTGCGGGAGGCCTGCCAGGCGTGGTCGTAGACCACGTAGGCGTGGGGAATCACGCGGGGCCGCACGAAGCGCACGTCGCCCGCACGGCGGATCAGGCCCAGCTCGACCAGGCCGCGGGCGACGGCCGGCCAGTCGGCGCGGCGGAACGGGCCGCGCGCCGCCAGCTCGACGTACAACGCCCCCGTGCCCCGCGGGACCAGCTCGGGCGAGAAGTTCGAGTAGGCTCCGACGCGGTAGAACGGCAGCCGCGGCTCGGGGACGTAGGACCAGTGGAAGTCGTTGCCGGGGCTCCGGTCGAGGGCCACGTCGAGGTAGGTCAGGCTGGTGCAGCGCAGGCGCGCGGCGGTGCGGGCGACCCAGCCCGGGGCACCGCGCAACCGCCGGCACAGCTCGGAGAGCGGCAGCGTCGACACCAGCCAGCGGAACGGCAGATCGGTCCCGCCGGCGCGGACCGTACGGCGGCGCAGGTCGATGGCCTCGACCGGCGTCCCCAGCTCGGCCCGGCGGCGCAGCGCCGCGTGCAGCGCCTCGGGCAGCTCGCCGATCCCGCGCCGCGGGTAGAGGAACTCGGCGTTGTAGCCCAGCTCGCGGTCGTGCAGCCCGACCGCCCCCTTGAGCACGTCGTCGAGGCTGGGTTTCGGGACGAAGCGGTCGGTCCAGGCGGTGGACATCTCGCGCGGCGGGACGCCCCACAGCTTGGTGTTGTACGGCACCATGAAGTGCTCGGCGATCCCGGCGCCGAAGTACTTCAGGATGAACCGCTCGAAGTCCCGCGGCGGCGCACCCCGGTCGCGACGCTCCCAGGCCGCGAGGAACCCCGCGAGACACTCGTAGGCGACCTGCGGCGGCAGGCCGAAGGTGTTGGCCTGGTACGGGTAGCGCGTGTAGCCGCCGTGGGAGAAGATCCGCGAGCGGCGTTCGATGCGGAGGAAGCGGTCGCCGAGCAGGCCGACGACCCAGCGGCGGATGCCGGCGTCGCGCAGGTGCAGCAGGTGCCCGGTCTGGTCGAAGCGGAACCCCCGCTCCTCGACGGTGGTGCACAGGCCGCCGACGCGGCCCTGGGCCTCGAGCAGCCGGTAGCCGGAGCGCAGGTGTCGGGCGGCGCTGAGGCCGGCGAGGCCCGCGCCGAGGATCACGACGTCGCGATGGCCGCCGCGGCTCGACACGGCCGCGGACCTTAGCACGGCGACCGGGGTTGCGGGAGAGGGGAGAGGGCCGGACGGCCTAGCGGCCGGCGATGGTCTTCTTGCCGGCGAACTGGGCGTCCTTGCCCAGCAGCTCCTCGATGCGCAGCAGCTCGTTGTACTTGGCGACGCGGTCGGAGCGGCAGCCGGAGCCGGTCTTGATCTGGCCGGCGCCGGTGCCGACCACGAGGTGCGAGATGAAGGTGTCCTCGGTTTCGCCCGAGCGGTGGGAGACGACGCAGGACCACCTGGCCTCGGCGGCGAGCTGCATCGTGCGCAGGGTTTCCGAGACGGTGCCGATCTGGTTGAGCTTGATCAGGATCGAGTTGGCGGCCTTCTTCTGGATCCCGAGCTTGAGCCGCTCGGGGTTGGTGCAGAGCAGGTCGTCGCCGACGATCTGGATCCGGCCGCCGAGCTCCTTCTGCATCAGGATCCAGCCGGCCCAATCGTCCTCGGCGATGCCGTCCTCGATCGAGACGATCGGGTACCTGCCGCAGAGCTGCTTCCAGTAGCCGACCATCCCGGCGGCGTCGAAGGAGCGGCCCTCGCGCTTGAAGACGTAGCGCTTGGCGGCGGCGTCGTAGAACTGCGAGGCGGCGGGGTCGAGCGCCAGCGAGACCTGCTTGCCGGGCTCGTAGCCGGCGGAGCGGATCGCGGCGACGATCAGCTTGAGCGCCGATTCGTTGGACGGCACGTTGGGGGCGAAACCGCCCTCGTCGCCGACGCTGGTGGCCAGGCCGGCGGCGCCGAGCAGCCCCTTGAGCGTGTGGAACACCTCGATGCCGGCGCGCAGCGCCTCGGCGAAGGTCGGCAGGCCGTGGGGCACGACCATGCACTCCTGGATGTCGAGGCCCGAGTCGGCGTGGGCGCCGCCGTTGACGATGTTCATCATCGGCACGGGCAGCAGCCGGGCCTTGGGGCCGCCGAGCGACCGGAACAGCGGCAGGCCCTGCTCGCACGCCGCCGCGCGGGCCGCGGCCATCGATACGCCGAGGATCGCGTTGGCGCCGAACTTGGACTTGTTGGGCGTGCCGTCGGCGTCGAGCATCAGCAGGTCGACGCCCGCCTGGTCGCAGCCATCGTGGCCCTTGACCGCCTTGGCCAGCGCGGCGACGTTCTTGACCGCCTTCCGGACCCCCTTGCCGAGGTAGCGACCCTTGTCGCCGTCGCGCAGCTCGAGCGCCTCGAGCTCGCCGGTCGACGCGCCGGAGGGGACGGCCGCCCGCCCCATCGCGCCGCTCTTCAGCCAGACGTCGACCTCGACCGTCGGATTGCCGCGCGAATCAAGGATCTCCCGTGCCGCCACCCTGGTGATCTCGCTCATCGTGATACCTCCTGCGCGCCGACTTAGGGCGAACGGCGGGTCGATGTCAACGGGCAGGGTCCGCGCAGCAGCGGAAGCCGGTCGAGTAGTCGTGGTAGCTCGCGTCGTGGGCGCCCGTGCGGTAGGTGCAGCCGGGGCCGTTGATCGAGGCGTCGGCGTAGAAACCGCCGCGGAAGGTCCCATCGACGTCGGCGACCCACTCGTGGAGGTTGCCGTGGAGGTCGTAGGCGCCCCAGGCGCTGCGGCAGGCGGCGAAGGCGCCGCCGGGGGCGACGGTGCCGGGCTGCTGGTTGATGCCGGGGTCGTTCATGTGCGCCGAGTCCCAGACGCCCTCCGACGTGCCGAAGAAGTCGACCACCGGATGGCCGCCGGCGTAGTGGTCGTTGCAGGCGCCGTCGACGTGCTCGGCTCCGTACGGATAGAGCAGTTCGTCGGGGCCGCGGCAGGCGGCGAGCCACTCCTCGGACGTGCAGAGCCGCTTGCCGGAAGCCGCGCAGGCCGCGGCCGCCTCGGTCCCCGAGAGGTAGCCCTGGGGCGGAATGCCGGCGGCGGGCACGGCGCGCACGGTGCGCGTGCCGACCGTGAGGTACGGCGAGGCCGGGGCCCACGAGCCGTCCGACGCCTGCTCCTCGAGCGCCCCTTCGTACAGGTCGACGCAGAACGCATCCTCGACGAGCGCCATCCCGGACGGACAGGGAGGCCCGACCGTGTCGGGGAGGTCGGGCGTTCCGTCAACCGGAAGCTCCGCCGGCTGGTCGGCGGGAACATCCGCCGGCGCGTCGGGCGCGTCGCCGTCGGGACCGGGCGCGTCGGGCTCGACGTCGAGGAAGTCCACGGCGTCGGGGCGCGCGTCGACGGAGCCGGAGGAGTCGTCGCAACCGAGGGGCGCGGCGAGGAGGAGCACGAGGGTCGCGGCGCGCGCGGGGCAGGGAGACAAGCGGCCGGATCCTAGTAGCGGATCATGCAGATGCCGGCGATGCGGTAGTCGGCCGTGCAGGAGAAGTCCTGCAGTCCCCAGACTCCGTCGCTCTCGCGCAGCTGCGCGCAGTCGACGTTGTCCCCACCGCCGGCGACGCTGTCGTCGAAGTCGGCCGGCAGCCAGGCGGCTTCGCCGTCGGTCGGGGCGACGTTGGCCCACGCACTGCCGTCCCAGGCGCTCCAGTACCATCCGCCGGCCGGTTCCTCGAAGTCGGCGGCGCCGTCGTCCTGCCGCGACCCGACCCAGTAGTCGGTGCCGTTGTCGAGCTCCGGCTCGAGGCAATCCCACAGCGCCTCGTCGTAGACGGCGGCCAGGCCGAGGTAGTCCTGCCCTTCCGGCGAGAGGTCCTCGACGGTGGTGCGGCAGCGGTCGCGCCAGGCGTCGGCGGTGTGGTTGCCGGGCCAGGCGTCGAGCAGGAAGAACACGGGGTTGCCCGAGGCATCGGCGCACTCCAGCCACCCGGGCGGCGCGACGAGGGCGCAGTCGGTGCAGAACGCCGATTCGTCGTCGCACTCCTCGCCGGGGTCGACGGTGCCGTTGCCGCATCCGGCGACGTCCACCGGCACGTCCACCGGCACGTCCGCCGGCACATCCACCGGCACATCCACCGGCACGTCCACCGGCACGTCCACCGGCACGTCCACCGGCACGTCCAGGACGTCGGACGGCACCTCGGCGGCGTCGTCCGGCGGCGGGACGTCCACGTCGCCGGTGCTCTCGGACGGGACGTCGCCGCCGTCCGGCGGCTCGTAGGCCGGGTTGGCTTCGGTGCAGCCGCCGAGCCACAGCGCGATCGACAGACCCCCGATCCACAGCTGCGTCTTCATGCCGCGCATTTTACGACTTGCGTCACGGACCGTCCAGGGAACGGCAACGTCTCGACCCGCTTGACCCGGGCCCCGTCCCCGCGCCACGCTGCCGCGAACGGCGGCCGTGCGCCGTGCGACGGAAGCCGGAGGAAGGCGATGAGCGGCCCGCAGACGTGGAAGGACCGGTTGACGAAGCCCGCGCCCGGCGAGGTGGGTCCGCTGGCGCTGCTCGGGGCGGCGGCGGTGGTGACCGGGCTGAATCTGGTGCCGTACGGGGAGACGCTGCTCTACCCGCTGGCGCTGTTTGCAACCTGGATCCACGAGACGTGCCATGCGCTGACGGCGCTGGTGCTCGGCGCGGAGATGAAGGGGCTGGTCGTGCGCCCGGACACCTCGGGGCTGGCGACGTACATGTTCGACCCGCGCGAGTTCGGCACGCTGTCGCGGGCGATGGTGGCCAGCGCGGGCTACGTGGGCACGGCGCTGGTGGCGGCGGGGCTGCTGGCGACGCTGCAACGGCCGCGGCTGCACCGGCCGGTGCTGGCCACGCTGGCGGGGGGGCTGGTGCTGACGACGCTGCTGTGGGTGCGCGAGGCGTTCGGCATCATCGTGCTGCTGCTGCTGGCCGCCGGGCTGACGGCGATCGTCGTGCGGCTGTCGGCGAAGGTGGCGCGCTGGACGCTGGTGCTGCTGGGGCTGCAGACCGCGCTGAACGCGGTGCTGGCGATCCGGACGCTGTACTACGTCGACGGCACGAGCGATGCGGAGACGATGTCGCGGGTGATCGGGCTGCCGCCGGCGTTCTGGGCCACGCTGTGGCTGCTGCTCGGGGTGGCCGTGATCGGGTGGACCTTCCTGCGCGTGACGCGCCTGACCGGAAAGGACGGACCATGACGGCGAAGCGGAACCGGTTCGCGGTGCTGGCGATCGGCGGGAACTCGCTGATCCGCGACAAGCAGCACCAGCGGGTGAGCGACCAGTTCGCGGTGACGCGCGAGACCTGCGCGCACATCACTGAGCTGCTGGCGCGGGGCTGGAACGTGGTCGTGACGCACGGCAACGGGCCGCAGGTCGGGTTCATCCTGCGCCGTTGCGAGCTGGCGCTCGGCGAGCTGCACCCGGTGCCGCTGGACAGCATCGGCGCCGACACCCAGGGCGCGCTCGGCTACATGATCCAGCAGCAGCTCGGCAACGAGTTCCACCGCCGCTCCCTGCCGCGCCGCGCGGTGTCGGTGGTGACCCAGGTGCTGGTCGACGCCGACGACCCGGCGTTCCGGAACCCGACCAAGCCGATCGGCTCGTTCATGGACGAGGCGACGGCGAAGCAGCGGAGGGAACAGGAGGGGTGGGACGTGCGGGAGGACGCGGGCCGCGGCTGGCGGCGCGTGGTCGCCTCGCCGATCCCGCAGGAGATCCTCGAGCTGGAGGCGATCCGCGACCTGGTGCGCGCCGGCTACGTGGTGATCGCCGTGGGCGGCGGCGGGATCCCGGTGGTGCGCAAGCCGGACGGCGAGCTGGCGGGCACCGCGGCGGTGATCGACAAGGACCTCGCCTCGGCGCTGCTCGCCGCGCAGCTCGGGGCGGACATCTTCGTCATCTCCACCGGGGTGCCCCGGGTCTGCCTGGACTACGGCAAGCCGACGCAGCGCGAGCTGGAACGGCTGACGCTGGCCGAGGCGCGGCAGTACCTGGCCGCCGGCCAGTTCCCTGCGGGCTCGATGGGCCCCAAGATCGACGCCGTCGCCCGGTTCCTCGAGGCGGGCGGCAAGGAGGCGTTGATCACGTCGCCCGAGAAGCTCGTGGAGGCGGTCGAAGGGAAACACGGGACGCGGATCGTGCGTTGATCGAGCCGACCCATTTGCCCTCGCCCCCGTCGTGGGTTAGGTAGTCGGCCGTGATGGCCGAGCCCACCAGCCCCGCGACCGAGCTTGCCGCAGCGGAGGCCGCCGGACCGGTCGAGCCGCGTCCGATGGTCTTCCGGGCCAACGGCCGGCGGGTGGCGCTCGCGGCCCTGCTGGTGTTCGGGGTCACGGCGGCGATCGGGGTCTCCACCGACCTGCCGCTGGGACTCGCGCTGCTGGGGGCGATGCTGTTCGCGCTGGTCTACTACGGCGTGACCTGGTGGCTGCGCGTGGGGAGCTTCGGCATCCGGGTCGACGAGCAGGGGCTGCATCGTCGGGGCTCGCGGGACCGGGCGACCATTCGCTGGTCGGAACTCCAGTCGATCGACCTGGCGGAGACGCCGGTGATGGTGCGGGGCCGGCCGGTGCGGCTGCGCTACATCGTGCTGGAGAGTCGGGGGCGGGAGCGGATCCTGTTCGCCGACCTGTCGCCGATCGGCTCGCCGACGATCCGCATCGACCTGGGCGGCCCGCAGCCGATCACGGACGTGGCGGACAGCGGGGTGCTGCTGGCGGTGATCGCGGACCGGGCGGGGGACCAGCGGTACCTGCCGGAGGTGCTGCTGGAGCACACGCGCCCGCCGGTGGACGGAGTGCCGGAGGAGCAGGCTCCGGCCGGCGGCCAGGAGAAGCACCGGGTGTCGGTGGGCGGGTTCCTGGTGCTGCTGGCCAAGATCGGGACGAAGCTGGCCAAGGGGCTGCCGACGGCGCTGAAGACGTTCAAGGTCGGGCCGGCCCTGGCCTCCGCGGCGGTGTACGGCGTCCTGCTGACCTGGGAGTTCGCGATCGCGATCATGGTGATGCTGGCGTTCCACGAGTACGGCCACGTGCACGCGATGCGGCGCGCGGGGCTCAAGGTCCGCGGGATCTACTTCATCCCGCTGCTCGGGGCGGCGGCGGTGACCGAGGACACCTGGCGCACGCGGGCGGAGCAGGCGCGGATCGCGCTGGCCGGGCCGCTGTGGGGGCTGGCGCTGACGGCGGTGGCGGCGCTGGTCGACGCCGCCACCGGGTTCGCCTACCCGGCGATCGGCGTGATCGTCGCCTGGTGGGCGCTGCTCAACCTGTTCAACCTGCTGCCGGTCAACCCGCTCGACGGCGGGCGCGTGCTGGCCGCCGTCGGCTACTCGCTGGGCAGCCGGCTGGGGGTGGCGCTGTCGCTGGGCATGTTCGGCGGCGCGCTGGTGCTGGCCTGGGTCTTCGAGATCACGCTGCTGGCCGTCGTCGGCGCGGTGGGGCTGCTGGAGTTCGTGTCCGAGGCGGGGGCGGCGCTGCGGTTCCGGCGGCTGACCTCGTCGCCGCGGGTGGCGGCGCTGTCGCCGGCCGGCCTGGCGACGCTCAAGGGGCTGGCCCGGCCGAGCCTGGGGGAGGAGGCGGACCAGGCGTACTTCCACTTCGAGGTCCGCCAATCGATGCGGCTGCGGCGGATGGCGCGGGTGACGCCGATGACGCGGGGGCAGGTGGTCCGCTGGGCGGCGGCCTACTTCCTGGTCACCGGCGTGCTGCTGGCGCTGCTGATCGCCGCCTCCACCGCGCATCCGGACGCGCTGCTGGCGCGCGAGATCCTGCGCTAGGGGTTCAGCGGTCGAGCCACGGAACGGCGGCGAGCCGCCGCGCCGCCTCGGCCACCAGGTGCGGGGGGGGGACGAGCGCGAAGCGCAGGTGGCCGGCGCCGGGGTTGCGGCCGTCGGGCAGCGGCCGCGCGATGAGCGAGCCCGGGGTGGCCACGACGGCCAG